>CAZDAB010000159.1:0-7148 GCA_964502855.1 uncultured Desulfobacteraceae bacterium
GATAATGGCCTCTTTTTTCTTTTCCCCCTGGCGAACGATTCGCTCTTTTAGTTCTGCAAAACGGACTTCACTTTCATCAATAGTTTTAAGTGTTTCTTCGATATTTTCAGAAACTCCTTGCTTTTTGTCCTCCAGGCGTTTGAGTTCTTGAGCCAGTTTTTCTTTTTGACCCCGCAGGAAATTCATTATGGGAGTTTTTCCATATTTGACCACCAAAAACACAATAATTCCGAAATTGATCCACCTGAAAATCAGGTCATATGTCGGCCGCCAGGTGCTGGCTTTTTCAGCGGCAAAGGCGTCATGACCCAAAAAGTGGAGGCTCAGTAACCCTGCTATGATACAACAGAATATCAAAATTATTTTATTTACGCATCTCATGGGGCCATTCTCCGGTCCAGCAATTTTTCCATGACAGTTACAGCCAGGGCTTGAGATTCTTTTTGGAGGTGTTTTCGTGCTTCAGTAATCCGAGCCTTGACTTCCATTTCAGCCGTTTCCTTTAATGTTTCAATCTCTTTTTTAGAAGCATCAAAGATTTCAGCAGCCTGCCGGCTTCCTGATTCTTCAACTTCCCGCTTTAATTCCAGGGCCTCTGTTCTGACTTTTGATTCCTGTGCGGTCAATTTTTGGGTCAGACGTTCAAGTTCCTTTATCGCATCAACGGTATCTGTCTGAATCTTATCCATGTGGTTTTTTCTGTTGTCCATTACACTCTGTAACGGGCGAAACATAATACGGTTGATTATAAACAGAAAGATCAGAAAAGAGATCAGTTGAAAAAACAATGTTTCGTTTATGGTGATAAGGGCTATAGTACTGATAATGTGCATAAGATATCTTCCGGATTCAGATTGTGTTGAGGGGTTGAGCGCTCTCGAACTCAAGCATTTTCCCCTCAACTATTTAAGGGTGTCTATGGTATTTAACACGCTATTTTCTGATATGAAAATCGAATCCTCTTTAGTTCATTCCGAGCCGTAGGGCGGCGTATGCTTGCTGAAAATCAAACAACGAATAAAAGAAGTAACGCGATAACCAGTGAATAAATCCCGGTGGACTCGGAAACCGCCTGCCCCACCAGCATGGTTCGGGTCAACAGGCCCGCCTCCTTGGGATTCTTCCCGATCGCTTCACAGGCTTTGGCCGCGGCCATGCCCTCGCCGACCCCCGGCCCGATGGCGCCAATCCCCATTGAAATTCCTGCTCCCAGAAACGCAGCTGCTTTTACAATATCCGCACCTTCAATCATTTTGTTCCTCCTAAACGGTTTTTTTGTTGAATTTTTATTTTCTTATAATTGATTACGTTCACACAACAAAAATAAGGACCAGAGCGATAACCAGTGAATAAATTCCTGTGGATTCGGCAACCGCCTGTCCCACCAGCATGGATCTTGTTAAATCCGCAATATGTTCTTGATTCCGTGCAATCCACGCCACAGCACCCTGACCCGCAAAGCCTTCCCCGACCGCAGGGCCGATAGCGCCTATTCCCATGCATATACCGGCCGCAAGCAGAGCCATAGGGGGTGCGAGAGCATCGGTTGCCGGAAAAGATTTAAACATCAGTATAAAGCTGACCAAAAGGGCATAGATTGCCGTGGTTTGAGTGACCGCCTGACCCAGAAGCATTACGTTTGTCACCGGAGTGACGGTTAAGGGCTGTCTGGAAATTCCCTCACAACTGGCTTGGGCTACCAGACCGCCTCCCAGGCCGGAGCCTATGGCCCCAAAGCCGGACGAAATGCCCGCGCCCAGGATAGCCGCCCAGGTCGGTGAAACGGGATTTGCTGAAAAATCCGTAAATAATAAAATAAAAGACACGACCAAGGAAAAAATAGCCGGTGTTTGACATACCGCTGAACCGATGAGCATATTGGTGGTTAAGCGGCCGCTCATTGCCGGTTGCCGGGACATCCCTGTACAGGCTGCTCCTGCCGGAAATCCTGAACCCACGCCGGATCCGATAGCTCCCAGACCCATGCACAACCCTGCGCCCAAAAGTACCGGCACGCTTAAGATATGTGATGGGAACTTCGTAAACAGCAGCATCAACGCAATGACCAGGGCAAAAATGGAAGCAGATTCGGCAATGGCCTGCCCCACCAGCATGGACTTGAAAATATCCCCAGACTGTCCGGGGTTGCGGCCGATGGCCTCATTGGCGCTTGCGGCGGTATATCCTTCACCGATTGCCGCTCCTATAGCACCGAAACCCATGGCCATTCCGCCGCCGGTAAACGCTGCTACACTTACCCAGGTTTGAATATCGTATGCCATAAGCTAATTTACCTGAACTGCAATATAAACAACGGTTAGCATGGTAAACACAAATGCCTGAATGGTTCCAACGAACGCTCCGAAAAACGCATTCAGAAAAGGTGGTGTAATGATACTGTATGTCAGATATGAAACCACCAGAATAATAATTGCACCGCCCATGATATTACCAAAGAGACGAAAGGATATGGAAATAACTTTGGCAAGCTCGCCGATCACATTCAGCGGCGCCATGATAAACATGGGTTCACAGTATCCTTTAAGATAGGTTTTTAAACCTTTGGTCCGGATTCCGGCGTAATGGGCAATACAAAATCCCATGATCCCGAAGCTAAGCGGCGTGTTGAGATCCTTTGTGGGTTCTTCAAGATGGGGGATGATTCCCAGCCAGTTTGACAGCAACAGGAACATGAACAGAGCACATATAAGGGGCGCGTATTTCTTTGAAAGTTCCTCTCCCAGCGCATCTTCGGTCAAGGCGAAAAGATGTACCACAAAAAGTTCTCCCACCACCTGTAAGGGGCCGGGAAGCAGACTCTTTTTTTGGGCCGCCAAAAAACCAAAGCAAAGCAGTGAAAAGATTACAATCCAGGTCATTATCATGACTTCAAGATTAAAGGTCATATTATGCCCAAAAAAAGGGACGATGATTTGATGGATTCTCCCTAAATCTTCCATAATACTCCTATGCTTGTTTTTCGCGACGAGACGCGATAAGGCTGAATAAATGATCCGCCAGAAT
Source organism: uncultured Desulfobacteraceae bacterium (assembly GCA_964502855.1). GTDB lineage: Bacteria > Desulfobacterota > Desulfobacteria > Desulfobacterales > UBA11574 > S5133MH16. Next base: position 3,025 of record CAZDAB010000159.1, read on the forward strand.
AACAAGCTGGACCATAAAAATCCCGAAAACTACCGCGATAAAATTGTATTGATCGAGTTTAATCGCTATGACCAGGGGTACGGCCAAAAGAAAATATCTTAATGCTATGGAACCGAAGGATAAAAAAAACGTTTTATTTTTCGATTTTCCTAACCGATGGGGAAGCATTTGAGCCATTAAGATAAAATTGACAATGCTGAAAACGGTGCCCAGGATCAACCCCTTGCCCACAGGTTTTTGACCTGCCAGAATAAGAAAAAGCCCTGCAAAAATTGCTGCAGTGATGGCCCTGGAACAATATTTTTTCTGAGTTTGTCTAAGGGATTCCATTCCCGGAATTCTTATCCTCTTCCTTAACTTCAGTTATTTCCATAATCTGACGGTAAACGACTACACCTCCTCCGATAACACCCAAAATGATAAAGATGGTTATGAAAATACCTTTTGTTCCCAACCATCTGTCAAGGTATAGCCCGATAAAAAAACAAAAAGCGATGCAACCGGCCATTGTGAGGCCCAGTTGCGTTACAATATAAAGATTTTCGACCCAGGCCCAGTTTCTTTTGTAGTCGAAAATCTTTTTTTTCTTTTTTGGCATCCTGCCTGATAAAAACTCTATAAATTCGAAGCATTGCTTTGATATCTAATAAATACCTCTGAAAAAAATGATAGACTGATAACAGATATCATTTGTGACTGTCAAGAAGATAAACGATTTTTTTCTTGAATTATCTGAATCGAAAAAAAAGTATGATTGATGGTCTCGTAAAAAGTCGGGAACACGATTTTCAACCACAACATCTTGTGGTTATTTTAGATGTAGAATACATATTATAGTGTACCATAAAAATTATCGGGACTTTTTACGAGTTCATCATGATTGCATTAAAATTTTTTTGTAATATATTATAGGCTCACTGGTGCTTAGCCGAGTATCTTAATTTATTTGGCCAAAAATTCAAAACCCGGAGTCCAAATTTCGAATTTGGTATTGGTTTAAAATAAAATCTTAACTGCACAGATAAAAGTTTGAGTAAATGCCCCTATGACACTTTCTGCCGCCGAAAAATTGCGCCGTTTTTATGAACCGTTTGAAAGAGACAATAATGTTCTTATCCTGATCAATGCCGATCCGGATTCAATTGCAAGCGCTATGGCTGTCAAAAGATTGCTTTGGCGCAAAGTATCCAGTGTAACCATTTCCAATATCAACATCATTAAACGTCCGGACAACATTGCGATGATCCGACTATTGGGTGTGGATCTTGTTCCAATCAAAGACATTGTAAAAGACGCCTTCAACCGTTTTGTAATTGTCGATTCCCAGCCGAATCATAATGAGATATTTACAGAGTACGCGCTGCATGTGATTATAGATCATCATCCCGACACGGGTGCGAGTGCGTCTTTTGTGGATATCCGCCCTAAATATGGAGCAACCGCCACCATAATGACCGAATATTTAAGGGCGGCAAAAATTAAACCTTCCAGCAAACTGGCCACCGGTCTGTTTTATGCCATTAAAACAGATACGGACAATTTCGTACGTCAAACCTTAATTGAAGATGTCCGGGCATTTCAGTTCCTTTACCGTCATTCTAATCTCCATCTTATCAACAAGATCGAGCAGTCGGAATTGACGTTCGATTTTTTAAAATATTTCAAAATTGCCCTTGATAATAAACGTATCCGTAAAGGACATATGTTTGCTTACCTCGGTTCGGTCGTAAATCCTGACATTTGCGTGATTATAGCAGATTTTTTCATGAAAATCAGCTCTGTGAACTGGAGCATTGTCTCTGGTTTATATAATAAAAAACTGGTTCTTGTTTTCAGAAACGACGGGCTTCGCAAGCATGCAGGAAAAGTCGCCAAACTAAGTTTTGGACAAATCGGCCCTGCTGGCGGCCATAAAAGCATGGCGCGTGCTGAAATTCCGTTTGCAGACCTCAAAGAGGTTGTTGATTATAAGGATGATAAAAAGCTCTTACGGTGGATCATAAACAAAGTTGAAAAAAAAGCGGGCAAAAAATGAGTTCTGATACTGTCGAAACATCTGTGACCATCCTCGGTTCTGGAACATGTGTCCCTTCTCTGAAACGAAGTTCATGCTCAATACTCATGAAAATAAGGGACAAATTTCTTGTTTTCGATTCCGGAGCCGGTACCATGCACAAGCTTCTTGAGAACGGTGTGGAAATATTCGATGTTTCCTTTGTTTTTTACAGCCATTTCCACCCGGATCATACCGCTGAACTGGTCCCGTTTTTGTTTGCCAACAAATATCCTGATGGGAGCCGGCGTAAAATTCCGCTTACACTGATGGCCGGAAAGGGATTTGCAACATTTTATGACAACCTGAAAAATGTTTATGGTCATTGGATCGAACTTGCGCCGGATCTTTTGACCATTGTTGAACTCGACAATACCGGTTATGACATGAGGGAGTTTGATGATTTTAAAGTGGAATCGTTTCCGGTTGAGCACAACCCGGAGAGCATTGCATACAGAATAACAAGTCCCGGCGGAATATCCACAGTCTATTCCGGCGATACGGATTTTTCCGAAAATTTGGTGACGCTTTCAAAGGATGCAGATCTTCTTATTTGTGAATCGGCACTTCCCGATGAATTGAAGGTAAAAGGGCATCTTACCCCCTCTCTGGCCGGTGAAATTGCAGACCGGGCCAATGTCCGCAAACTGGTTTTGACCCATTTTTATCCGGAATGCGATCAAGTCGATATCGAGAAAGAGTGCCGAAAAACCTACTCCGGCCCCCTGCTCCTTGCAGAGGATCTTATGCAAATAAATCTATAAGTATTCGATTATTCTTTAGATGATATTTTACGTCCGACATTCACGTTCATAATGTCATAGGAACGAAAGATCAGCTTTTCTCGCTCCAGTCGTTTTTCAGCAACCGGCTGCAATTTAAACCTCTCAGCCTTTTCTTTCAACGCTTTTTTCGACGGAATCGCATCAAGGCCCTCTCCGATCTTTTCACCGGATACGGTATCGAGCACCATGGCAGTTTTGCCGTCCGACACCACGGAAAGAGGAATCTGGTATTCATCCAAGAGCCTGGCAGCAGAAATAATCTCCCTTTCCCTTGATCCCAGGGAACCCGATGCACATTTAATCGCCATATACCGCTTGTTGTCCACAGAGACAACCAGGTCCACCCATGAGCGATAGGGAGCATCGCCGATTGTCACTTCAAGGGGGGCATCGACTTCAATATCATCCTTTGTATATCCTTTTTCTGCCACCAGATACCTCTCAACCATCTGGCGGTTGGCCTCTGCACCGACATCGGGAATTTTTTCTCCCGTGACAAAGTCGGTTATCAATCTGAAAGTTTTTTGGACATCCACATCATGAACTATTTTTCTTTTCACCGGAACCATGGGTTTTTGTTTCCGGCATGCCACACATTGTGGATACTTATTTTCTTTCATAACATCCTCTCTGCTCAAAAAAAATATGGAGAGACAAAGTTGTCGCATCTTTAATATTAAGCAGACGCATTTTGGTCTTGTCTTTATTTACGCTTTATTTGTCTGGAAGCCTGGCGTTGTTATTCGTTAGTTGTAAAGACGTTTTTAGCAGGTTTGGGTTTACCAAAGTAATACCCCTGGGCCATGGTCACTCCAATTTGTTTGAGCACATCCAATTGTATCTTTTGTTCCACTCCCTCGCCGAGAATACATTCGCTAAATTCGGTAATTTTAGACACGGTTTCCTTAAGCTCCTTTAAGATAGCATCACTTTGTCCCATACGACGAATGACTGTGATACAAAGCTTGACAATTTTAGGCCTGAATTTTTCCACCGCATATAGATCGAAAAATCCGCAACCCGTGTCATCTAATGATAAACATATGTTATTGTTTTTTAGATGTTTTATGATTTCATTCAAATCTATAACCGAGTCAATTGGAAGATGCTCTGTAAGTTCAAAAATAAGACGCGGCCAAAAGGGCTTAAAACGTTCTTGAAAAATGAGATCCGTAAAAGCGGAGCTTTTTAACAAGTCAGGTCCTATATTGATAGACATCCATAATATAGATGGAATTTTTGTGATCCAATCCAAAGCTCTTTCAATGCATACCAACTCGATTTCT
>CAZDAB010000160.1:0-7124 GCA_964502855.1 uncultured Desulfobacteraceae bacterium
TTTGGTATATCTTATGAAACTCTAAAGATATCAGCCGGCCTAAAAACCTGAGATATGTCTGATTATGTTGCGAGCATGCCTAACGACCTAAAATTATTATAAGATTTTTTCCGAGCCGTGGAAATTCAAATTTTATATTAAAACAGCATGTTATGAGCAAATTGACAATTTTGAAATAAAATTGACAACATAACGATCTTTGCTTTTGTATACTATTTTATCTTGGTCTAAGGCCCTCCGTTCACATTAAAGGTTATCGAGCCATTCCAGAATGTCCTTCTTATTTTCCCAGCCAATCAATTCATTGATCTTCGAATCTTCAGAGATATTAGATTTCATGTATTCGATTAATCTTTTTTGAACGGCTTTCTTGCGAGTTAAATCCATGTGGGTATAAATCGTGGTGGATTGAATATCTTCATGCCCCAAGCGATTTTGAATATCCGTAAGACTCTTTCCAGAAAGAAGCATATTGACTGCGCAACTATGACGAAAGCTATGAACGGGATTGATGTTTATTAGGCGTTTTGGATCCAAAGCCTTCTGGAGATATTTTTTACAGACGCGGTAAATACCATGCCGGGTCATTCCTTCCCCCCGCTGATTGATAAACAAGTAATGTTGATAAAGCGGTTTGGGTTTAACTCGGTATTGGGCAATATAGCGTCTGATGAGTTGAATGGTTCTAAGTTCGAGTTCTATTCGACGATAGCGGTTGCCTTTACCCAGGATGATCAACGTATTATTTTGAGGATCAAAATAGTCGATTTTAAGCGCTGCGATCTCACTGGCCCTGGCGCCGGAGTCCTCAAGCAGATGAAGGATAGTGTAATCACGAAAGCCGTTCTTGTTGGTAAGTTTGACGCAATGAAAAACCTTCAGGATTTCATCCGGATAGAGAAAGCCGATCAGTTGTTTTTGAGCACGTTTCTGAGGAATATCCAATATCCGTTCAGCCTCCTTCCGATTTTCCGGATACATTAGCCTGATCATTTTGGCCAATGATTTTATGGCGGCCAGCCGGTGGTTTCGGGTTCGGACCACATTACCGCGATCCGATTCAAGGTGATCGAGAAAGGCCAGGACCATATCGGGGGAAAGATGCTCGACTCTGAGAGAGGCGATCTGTATGGAAAGTTTGCGTGCCGCAAAGGGCAGAAACAAAGAAAAGACATCCCGATACGCTTTGATGGTTTGATCGCTGCTGCCTTTTAGACGTAGCAGGTACTGGTCGAAAAATCGATAAATACAGGTTTCAAGCCTCATATATTCTCCCTTTTTGAGCTGACAAAATTAAGGAGTCCTTGACGCTGCTCGGCATCGATGAACTTCAGGTATGTGGCGGTTTGCTGATAGGATACATGGCCTATATAAACGGCTAAAACAGGTAGTGCGTGTTGGGGACAATCGCCGCGTTCTTTGATGCGTTTTAGCGTGTTCACAGCGAAGCTGTGACGCAGGCTATGAGGAGTTGGTGAGCCGAAAACCGTATGACCAATAACCTGTCTGGGGCGATTAATACCGATATCTTTGACTGCCCGATGAAACACAAAACGCAGCCTGGTATCATTTAACCCTTTTTGTCGACTGCTGACAAAAAGATATGAGTTTTGATCTTTAGTCATGAAGGCATTTCGAACGGACAGGTAGTTGTCAAGTTCTATGGCTGCCGCTCTTGGAATAGGAACAAGGCGGTCTTTGTTAAACTTGGTTTTTTCAATGTAAATTGTTTTTTCACGGCGCCGGTAATGATGGAGCTGTAGTCGCACGGGCTCATTTATTCTGAGTCCGCATCGAGCTATAAGGAGAATAACAATATATTCAGCCAAATCTCTCAGGTAATATCTTGGTTGTTTACGGATTCTGTTGCAGATCGCCTCAATTAACTGATCGGTTTGTTTCGGAGAGAAGATAAAGGGAGCAAAGGAATACTCCGGTATACGTGGGATGTCTTTTAACGGGTTTTCCGTGTAACAACCCGTTCGTACCATAAAATCAAAAAATGCCCTAATAGAACTCAGATAGCCATTTACGGACTTTGGCTCCATTTTAAGGTTTCCTCTGAGTTCGAGGAAGAAGGACGGAGACAACACACCGGGCTTTATTTTTTTATCCTTTACATAGCGATCGAAAAACAGAAGAGAGTATCGCATCGGCTGTAAAGAATAACCAAGGTGCTGACGATAAGCGACAAATTTATTGAGATGGGGAGCCAGAAAGCTTTCAAAGTTCTTCATCGAAGAGTACCCTTCGCATAAGCTTCATGTGAACATGAAGATATTTTTCAGTAGAATCGATGTAATCGTGGCCCAACATCTTTTTAATTTCATAGATGGAGACACCCGCCTCCAGGAGATTCTGTGCATAGGTGTGCCGCAACCAGTAGGCTGTGCCGGGAAGCCCTGCTTTGCGGATACATTCGGTAATATGCTGGCTGACCGAGCCAGGTAAGATTGGACGGTAAGGCGCTTTCAGATTCAAAAATAACCGCCGATGGCTGCTTTTAGGTCTTGAGCCGACGATGTAGGCGGCAATGGCTTTTATGATGTTTTCAGGGATGGGCAGTTTAGCAGGACGATCGTTTTTACGGGTCGTTAGGATAAGCTCCGATTGTGTAAAGGAGATGTCATCTAAAGTGATGAGGCTGATTTCATCGGGGCGCAATCCCAAACCATACGACAGGTGAACCATGGCATAATTTCGAAGATCTTTAGCTGAAGAAAGATCAAAGCTGTCAAAAAGTCGTTGAATTTCATGGGGGCGAAAAAATTTAGGCGGCATGCTTTTAGCAAATTGACGAGGGCCGACGACTAAGGGGGCTATATCTTTGTCAATGATGCCGGCGGGGTAATACAGATACTTTAAGAATCCCCGAAGATAGAAACGGTATGTTTGTCGAGTGTTGGAAGAAAAAGCAGTAAAAAACTCCGCCAGGAAGGCATCGATCTGTTCAATCCGAATGGAAGCCGGTTTGATGTTGTGTTTTTCCAGGTAATCATGAAAGGCGCAAAGTACCTTCCTGATGTGGGTAAGCCTGATTGAAGGAACTTGCCGGGTTTGGTGATAATAGCTCAGATAGTTTTCGTAAAGGTCCGGCAGCTTCAGTTGGGGCGGGTCGATAGACTGACGGATTCTTTTTTGCTCAAAAAGATATCTGAACAGTCTCTTTACTGCAGGCGCCGCTTTTCTGGATTTTTGGAAGTCTTTGAGCGTATCAAGGGTAAAGATATCATCCCAATGAATCTGTTTCCAGATTATAAAGCACAAAAACGTGTTCAGCTCACTTCGATAATTATTATAAGTTTCGAGAGTATATCCGGAAAAAATCATCCATTGTAAACACTCATTAATGACTTGCTTCAAGATTAAAGCCGGACTATCGGTCATGGGTTAATCCTATGAGGGATTGTTGAAAAACTTGAGCAATCGATGCCGGACCTTTTCCCCGTTTTGATCGAGACTTTTGACGCCGGTAGGAAATTAATGGCGGCGGCAAAGACAGTACTTGAAAAATGGTTCCGTCAAAAGCGATCAGATCTTTTCTGATCAGTCCATCTCTGGCTTTCAGATATTGATCGACGGTGAGGCCAAGCAGAGAACAAATGGAATTGCAGCTATAAAAGGACAGGCCGTAACGGTCTGCGGCTATAACCAGAAAAATATACAATAGCAGCTCGTGCTGACTCAGCGCAGCTAAAAATCCATCGGCAAGGAAACGATGAGGGATAAAGCCAAAGCTGCCTTCAATTTGTCTGATCCGTTCGGGAATGAGTATCTTTTTACGTATCATGTCCACGCCTTTCATCTTTAGCCGTATCCACGGCGGGGAAATTGATCTACAATTTGACCGTCACATCCGCAAAAAAGACAATACGGGCTATTTTTCACATGAAAAATGCGGCTCCAGAGCCTGCATAGAACTCCCATAACCCACTCAGGTAGTACTGTTGAAGATGCATCATCCATGTTTTTTTGATTATTTTTACTCAGACCATGCCGGCGGCGATTTTCGGCTTTACGATGGGCTTTTTTGCCTTTATCGGTTCGGCGATATCGTCTTTGGGCTTCACGGTGATTTTTTCGTTGACCGGCCAACCGGCATGGATCGCTGCAGTAAGCTTGTCCCCTGAAGCAAGCCCGGCAAATACAAAAAATCAACCCGCACCATCGACAGTGAATTTGGATTAATAGCAGAATAGACATGCCTCCGGTCTTGCAAACAGCCGGAAGATGAAGTAGAAAGAAAGTATATGGGAGGAGCTTCCGGCTGGTTGCAGTAGCTCTTCTTTAAAGCCCGAAGGTGGCTCTTCGGGCTTTTCCTTTGATGGCCTATAATTGAGGAACGGGGTTTTTTCAACCCTTCTCGAATCAGAAGCTTGAGGGTATGAGTAAAAAGGAGCTTCCCAGCAAAATTACCGAAATGAAAAAGGTAAACTCCGGTAAAGGGAATGGAAGGAAATTAAAAGGATTTTTTTTAATCTTTGAAGAAGAAAATGGAATTAAATTGGAATTAAATCACAAAACATAATTAAATTGGCAACATAAGTCTGACAGATCCGAGCTTGGCTCTGATTGCATAAAGATGCTATCGCTAACCCGAAAATTTTCTTGTTTAATTTCTCAAAAATTTTATCCGGGAGGATTTCACCCTTTGGGCGAGTCCAAGGCATGCAATTGCCTCGTTATCCAAGGCTTGCGGTAGTCTATTATGGCTGCTCCTTGCCTTGTTGAAATTCAGCGGAAATCCCGCTATCCGGGGAAATGAACGCCTATCACACGTGAATATCCGGGCTGGATGTAAAAGATGATTACACCGATCGAAAAAAAAATTGACACATAATCAGTGCTCACGTATAATGTGCAAATAATAAGGCGGGAAATCTTTAGGAAGGTAACGTAGCAATTCTTAGATGGAGGTACAAAATGCCCAATATAACTATTTCTTTGGACGAAAAGCTGCTAAGAGAAGGGAGGCAGTATGCCAAGAAGCATAATACGTCCGTGAATGCCCTTATTCGAAAACTGCTGGAACAAACAGTTAGATCCCGATCCAAAGATTGGATTGATGAATGCTTTAAAATGATGGATCAGGCAGAAGCTAATTCGCAGGGCAAACGGTGGAAGCGAGAGGATTTATACGATGTCTAAAGTCTTTATCGACACCAATATACTTATATATTCTATGGACGAATTTGATCCGGCAAAACGAGAAAAATACCGTTTCCTTTTAAAATCAGCAATAAACGAATTTCAGGGAGTCATTTCCACACAGGTCATGCAAGAATTCTATGTTACGGCAACAAAAAAGCTTGGTGCCGATCCCTTATTGATGAAAGACATTCTACATTCTTTTGAACAATTTGAGATCGTAATTGTTAATCCGGCGATCATTTATGACGCAATCGACTGCGGCATCATCAATCGAATGTCCTTTTGGGATTCTCTTATTGTGGTGGCAGCGGAAAGTGCCCATTGTGAAACACTTTGGACCGAGGACTTAAACGACGGGCGGATCATCCGGGGTGTACGGATTGAGAATCCGTTAAAAGCAATGGAATAATGGTATGGAAGGAACAATCTCCCTTGTAATTAGATGTTGCAAAATTCAGGTCATAATCCAAACTAATTTTTTTATTCTGATGTCCTATGGTGCAAAAACCTCCCTTGACAATATCCCACAAGGTAGTATCTTAATCTACACTGTTAAGGAGGTTAAATCGGTTTGAACTTTATAGTTGATGTGCTCACGACATCTTGGGATCTTTTTATGGATTCATCGGTGTATATTGTTTTCGGTTTGATGGTCGCCGGATTGTTACGAGTATTTCTCAACCCGGGCTCAGTGGCCAAACATCTCGGACAGGGTCGGTTTGTTTCTGTGCTTAAAGCCGCCATTTTAGGTATTCCCATACCGTTGTGATCCTGCGGTGTGTTACCTGCAGCCGTGTCGCTGAGGAAACAAGGTGCCAACAATGGGGCAACCACCGCATTTCTCATATCCACTCCGGAATCCGGCGTGGATTCCATATCCATAACTTATGCCTTACTGGATCCCATCATGACTGTCATGCGTCCCTTTGTGGCGTTTGTCACGGCTGCGACGGCCGGTATTGCTGAAAATCTTTTTAACCCTGACTTCACCAACAACAAAATTATACCGGATCTTACCTGTCCGGTGGATGGTTGCTGCGACGGCGTCAACTGCTCACCCGAAGTGCACAAGCATCATCATACGTTTTTAGAAAAGCTTGGGGCGGGAGTTCGCTTTGCTGTTTTCGATCTCTGGGGTGATCTGGCTGCCTGGTTTTTCGTGGGCCTTTTATTGGCCGGACTCATAACCGTGCTCATTCCGGATGATGTTTTCGGCAAATATCTGGGAACCGGCCTACCTGCAATGCTGCTGATGCTGGCTGTGGGTATTCCCTTATATATTTGTGCAACCGCTTCCACTCCCATTGCTGCCGCCCTGATTTTAAAAGGTGTCAGTCCCGGGGCTGCTCTGGTATTTTTGCTCGCCGGCCCGGCCACCAATATCGCCTCTCTGACGGTTTTAACCGGAGTTTTGGGGAAACGGGCAACCGCGATTTACCTTTCCACCATCGCCGTATCAGCGGTCTTTTTCGGACTGGTTGTTGATCAGATTTATGCGTGGTTCGGCCTGTCCGCCCAGGCCATGATCGGTCAGGCCTCTGAAATCATACCCATGTGGGCGGGTCTGATCGGAACGTTGATCCTTATGCTCATTTCCATAAAACCGGTATTCCGGGCAATTAAGGCACGCCTGAAACCCGCCAAGCAAGAGCTTCCCCTGGTTTAGACCCTAATTGAGCGTAAACAAAACCGAAAACGATCATAATATATTTATTTCAAGAAGAATTTCGATGATTCGACGACATTTTAACCTAAATTCACCACCAAAATTGTAGAAGTATTATAAACCATAGGTTTATAAAGATTTAGATGTAATACTTGGGTGCAAGCAAAATTGCCATAGAACCTTATTAATAAAGGAATTCGTAAAATTAGGCGGTGGATTTTGGTTAATATCTCTACTATCAGTGAGATATGAATTCTGTTATTTTATATCGGTTTTGTTTACCCTTTATGGCCGTCCAATACTTTCC
>CAZDAB010000161.1:0-7072 GCA_964502855.1 uncultured Desulfobacteraceae bacterium
TGGATCTTAAAGGCCTCATGCAGATTCAAGGTAATCCACAGATCTCGCCAGGCAACGCCGGTTCCCAGTCCCATACCGGAATTGTCCAAATTCCCGCCGGTCGGCTTTTCCATCCCGACCTTATCCGAGGCAAGGTGAGTAAAGAAGCTGACATACTGGGTCACATCCCCCTTTAGATATAGATAGGCCCGGCGTATCATGAAATCGTTTACATCTTCGTATTGGTCCCCATTTATCTTTCCGTCTTCGACCCATTGATATGAGGTTTGCATCCAGATGCCGATTTCCCCTTTGGTCTGTTCGTTAAGTTCCATTTTGAATCCCGCCCAACAGGGGCTTACCATTCCGCAAATAAAAAACAACACCATCACCATCCCGGCCAACACCGCTGATTTCTTCATTCCCATTCCTCCTTTAGTTTATCTAAGATCGCTCAACTTAGGTTTAATAAAAAACGGCAAACAATAACGCACGGCTGTTATCCAACTCATATTTCAGTTCCGGAAGGGGCAAGGGGAATCGAACCTCCTCCCCGTTTTTCAGACGGGGCCAACGGTTTTGAAGACCGCGGGGTGTCCGGCGCCATTGCCCCTGAATACTTTGGAAACAGAATTCGTCAGGGTATGATCGAATGATAAATGTAAGAAATGTTCACTGAATAAAAATGGACGTGATTTTTCGGCCAAACCCTGTGCCTACCGATCCCGGGCAGAATTTATATAGTACGCTCAGGTAAAGCCGAAAAATTGATACATGGATGGTTCCCTTATAATTCATTTAATAAAGTTTCATTACAAAGGATATTACGATTTGTCAAACTGGATATTCCGATATAAAAAGGCGGTTTTCATAGATAAAACCGATTCACGAGATCGGGAAATAACCCGGAAGGAAACCGAAGAAGCACGTGAGGAATCATTCGAAATTGAGGGAGTATTGAAAAAGTGGCCGATGGGGTTTGTAACATCGGGGTAAATCATTATGGATAGGGTGATCGGGGAAGGATAATCGTAAAGGTGCTCCCCTTGCCGGGGCAACTGGTGACCGTGATGTCTCCACCGTGAGACTTAGCAATTGCTTTGGCAAGGCTGAGACCCAGACCAACCCCTGCTTGTGACCGGCTCTGATCGCAGCGATAGAACCGTCGAAAGATATGGGGCAAATCGACCTCGGAGATTCCTACCCCTGTGTCACTAAATGAGCTAACAACCCGGCCGTCATCCCTGGTAACCGAAACCGTGACCCGGCCTTTAGTTGGGGTGTACTTGAGCGCATTATCCAGAAGATTCGCGACCATCCGTTGAACCTTTTGGGTGTCGCCGGATATATAGCAAGGGAGAGATATATTGGCACTAAGAATCACGCCATTATTATCGGCTATGGGCTGAAATAGGTCGCATGCCTTTTGAACCACGTCGGCAAAATCTATTTCCTGTTTCTTAAGCTTGCTTGCCCCGGCTTCAGCTTCTGAGATATCCAGCATCGTATTAATCATATCCAGGAGCCGGTCACACTCCTCTATAGTGTCGACAACAGTGCTTTCATATTCCTTGAGCGTACTGTCCGATAGTATTGTCGTCTCCGCTGTGCCCCGAATTCTCGCAATCGGGCTTCTCAGGTCGTGGGCCATATTGTCAGTCATATTCCTAATACCGTTAATCAAAGCATTAATTCGATCTAACATATAATTGAAAGTGGTTGCAAGACGCTCAATTTCCTCTCCTCTGGCTTTAGGAGGCACCCGCTGTTCGAAGTCACCTTTGGCGATTCTCAACGCTGTTGTGGTAACTTCGTCAACACCCCGCAACGCGTGTTTAGCCATTAACCAGCCGCCCAAGACCGCAAAGAGCATTACAAAAGCCGTTATGAGGATAAATGTCTCTCTCAATATCTCCAGAAACTGTTCTTCTTCTTCCAAGGATTCTCCAATTTGTATCACTACACCGGGTCCGATAGTGCCGTAAATCGCAAGTGCTTTATGCTTACCTTGAGGAACAGCCAGTGTTTCAAATACATGATGAGCCCCGGAGGTTAACTGATTTAATGCAGCGTTGCTCGTGTGCACATTCGTCCAAGGCGACATATCTGTTGCTGCAATTTCTTTTCCTTTGGAAGATAGGAGACGAAAAAAAATTTTATCCATCCCTTCTGCTGCGGCTTCAGAAAAGATTTCATTTTTGACTTTATCAATTCCTTCTGCCGCCAAGAAAGACGAGAACTCTGCAAAATCTTCTAAAAGATCCCGTTCTTTATTTGCTTCGATAACAGAAGTTATCAAGAAGTAAAAGATTGAAAAGGCAATAATGGATGACAGGGTAAATATACCCGAATACCAGAGGGTCAACCTGAATGTGAGAGTGCGTGGGAGTCTAATAATTTTCTTTAAGAACATATCCCACTCCACGAATCGTATAAATCAAATTCGTGCTAAAATCCTTGTCGATCTTCTCCCGCAATTTGCAGATGCGTACTTCAACCACATTTGACTGGGGATCAAAGTTGTAGTCCCAGACGTGTTCCATAATCATTGTTTTGGTAACGATATTTCCCGCATTACGCATCAGATATTCAAGCAGGGAAAACTCAAGGGGCTGCAAATCGATTTTTTCATCTTTTCTAAAAACCGTGCGGCTGAGAAGATTCAAGGAAAGGTCGCCATACGAGAGGCTCGTTGGTTCAGTAGCCCCGCTGGCCCTTCGGATAAGAGCCCGCACGCGTGCCAGAAGCTCCGAAAAAGCAAACGGCTTGGTGAGATAATCGTCACCCCCCGTTTGGAGCCCTTTGACCCTATCATCTACCGACCGTTTAGCACTCAGAATAAGTATGGGTGTATTCTTCTTTTGGCGCCGCACTTCCTCAATGAGGGTCAACCCATCGATTTTAGGTAACATGATATCAATGATGGCCGAGTCGTAGGGCTCGGTTAAAGCCAAGTGAAGTCCCTCCTCACCATCGCATGCATGATCTACGGCAAACCCCGCTTCTTTAAGCCCCTTTATAATAAAAGAAGCAATCTTAAGATCATCTTCAACCAGTAATACCCGCATATAAAAATTTGACCCAATGGTTATTTTTAGAACACATCTCTCGCACCTGTAATCGGCACAAAGAATCAGGGCAAAGGGCAGTGTCTCGTATGAGAAAGTGCCATAGGAAAAGAAAACCGTCAGGCGATCATCAGGACATACAGCCTAATGTTTCTTTTCAATATCACAACACAAGACACTACCACAATATGCCTGATCCGACAAGACCCGCGGGTTCCGAGTCAATCTTCATTTGATAGCGCTTTTTTTTAAGGGGTTAATGTATGGACATCCACGAGTTCCACCCGTTCTCCGGTTTCGACATCAACTTCCAGAACCACCCCAACACCCGGCGCATAGTACTTGTGTTCCTCGACATCTGGCTCTATAGGGGTAAAATCCTTGGTCATCACGCAGTTCTCGAAATGGCCGTAAGGGACGTTGACAGTCTGGTCCAAGGCGAGCACTTCTGCCATGTCCTCGGCCTCACCCGGCAAAAACTCCTGGCGGTACAAATCGCCTGTTTGTGGATCTGCGTACATAATGATGCCGGCTTTTGCTCCGTCTACGCCCGCTATCCATGAGCCTTCAACGCTGACAATTATGTCGTCTTCATAGCCATAAGAGTTTTCTCCGAAGTACCATAGATTTCCGTCGAGATCCTGTGCGAAATAATCGAACGTATCTTCTGTCAGTTCTTCATCAAGGGTTACCGTATCCCGAACAACCATACAGTTCACCCCAAGAATTTCTCTGGTATCGTCCGTAACACAGACCTCAATTGTTTCGGTCCCCTCATCGGTGTCTGCCTTGTAAGTCCTGCACGTGCCTGGAATCAAGGGGACATACGGATTGGGATTGGCAATCATGGCGTCTATATCCATGAAATCAACGGGATTGATCTCAGGATCGTACGGATCGGGGCCCAGATCATCGCAGAGCTCTATGCGAGCATTGTATTGCTCTTGGCACTCCTTTATTTTTTCCTTCAACTCTTCCTGGGCTTCCTGTTTGCAGGCCTTCCTTTCCCCAGGATCGGCAAGATTATCGCACTTGGCACAAGCGAGTCGATAGTCGGTCCGACCCTCAAATCCGCAGGAAATTCGGGTATTTTGAGCGGTACTTTTGCATAGGTTCTTCGCTTTGCATGAGTTCTTCGCCTGGGCTATCGTCGGTACACTGATCAAGCAAAATGCAAGCATTAGTGCAGTCACCACCAAAGTCGAGGTGAGACGTCCCTGTAATGTTCGCACGGTAAAAATATTTTTTACGTTCATGTTGCGTACCTCCTTTCTTAATAAGTGGGTTACCGAGAAACTTTTGAATGATCCAAAGGCGAGTTGTTGAAGTCCGTCACAAGCGAAGCATCTTATTCACCTCCCTTCTTAGTGCGGTTTTCAAGAATTTCTTAAACCCTACACCAGGGAGATAACCAGAAGATGACCAGGAGATTATTTTTTTGTAATATTTGTTGAAACTTCACGAAAAGAGTATTTCATCTCCCGGATGTTTTTACCTTGACATTCCCCTGGCTCTTGTATATCCATCTTCTTGAAACAAATAGAAAATTTTAACGTCGAGCAAGTCAACTTCATTTGAACCCATCGGGAAAACTCAATTTGAGATCAACCGAAGCTTCTGTCTCATGGCCCACTCTTGAGGCGTTAATCATTTGTTTGCCCTTTTCCGATCTAACCCGGATAGTTCTCGAGTTCGAGGCGTTCGTTTGCAAGGCATTCAAGGGCGCAGCCGTAGTAGGCTACTGCAATCCCTTGATAACGAAGCAAATGGGTACCTCGGACTCGCCCGTAGGGTGAAAATTTTTGAGAAATTGAACAAGATAATTTTCGGTACAAACCGTCACCTTACAGATAGAAGCAAAATTGTAAATAACAAACGGTTTTCATTAATAATAAAAAGGCCTCTCGAAAATTTTCATGAAATATTCGGGCTAAAGGCCCGCAGTCCGTTTTTATCCGGTTTTAAAAAGTCGCTTCAAGAAAGAACCTTCAAGGGGGCATTATGGGAGATTTCCTGGTTTTTGAGCGCTTTGTCTGGTTTGATACCCAGGTACGCCAAAAACGCTTTCCCAATGCCAGAAAACTGGCCGATCGCTTTGAACTGTCCCGAAAAACCGCCCAGAGGAACATCGAATTTATGCGGGATCGCCTAATCGCTCCCATCGAGTATGACCCTTCGAAAAAAGGATATTACTACCTGAATGAAACTTTTGAACTCCCCCACTTTCTGGCTACCCAGGAAGAGATCCTTTCCGTTCTGCTGGCCCGGAACCTCCTGTCTTACACCGCCGGAGGATTTATCAGCCGGGCCATCAATGGTTTCGGCAAAAAACTGTTTGCCGCTACCGGCCATTTCGGGCTGACCGCAGATCAAATGGACAAGGCTTTTTCCGCCACCTGGCACGGTTACGCGCCGGCCCAGGGGGATCTGTTTCGGCAGGTGGCTGATGCGCTGCTTAAACGGCATTTGATTCGATTCACCTACCGATCGCCCTCAACCGGACAGAAGACGTATCGTCTTGCCGAACCCCATCACCTTCAACATTACATGGCAAGCTGGGTCCTGATAGCCTGGTGCCGACTGCGTAACGACTGGCGCAAACTCTACCTTGCCCGCATGACCGATGTCTTGGTCGAGCCGGAAACCTTTAACCCCAAACCAGACGATCAGTGGAGACACCTGCTCGAAGACGCTTTCGGCATTTTCCAGGCCAAAGAAACCGTTATTGCGGTATTGAGATTTACGCCCTTTCGCGCCCGCTGGATCAAAGAGCAGCTCTGGCACCCGGATCAAACCATAACCTGTCTTGACGACGGCAGTTTGGAGCTTTCTTTTCCTGTGGCTGATTTTCGGGAAATCAAATTGAAAATCCTCCAGTTCGGCGCCGATGTCGAGGTGATCTCACCGGAGGAACTTCGCCGGGAGGTGCGAAAAGAAATCGAAAAAATGGCAAAAACATACAAATAAAAAAAATCTTCAGACATGGAGTGCTATATGTCCCATATGGTATGTTATATTAAAATTTATTTTTTTCATTTTGGCCTCCTATGTTTTTTCTAATA
The DNA here is from genome assembly GCA_964502855.1 of uncultured Desulfobacteraceae bacterium. Lineage (GTDB taxonomy): Bacteria > Desulfobacterota > Desulfobacteria > Desulfobacterales > UBA11574 > S5133MH16. The sequence continues at coordinate 6,110 of CAZDAB010000161.1, forward strand.
GTGACATTTCGGTGGCTGATTTCTTCAAGGTAATCGGTGATAGGGACGACATCATGAATGAACCCAAAAAAGAGTTAACCTTCGGCAGACTTGTAAATTCCATTCGTCAAATCCATGGTCAGATGGTCGCGCAGGCGGGCAAGGCCGTCAACATCAGCCTGACATTGAGAAACTGGATGATCGGTTTTTACATTTTTGAATTCGAATTACGAGGAACGGATCGTGCAAATTATGGTGAAAAGCTCTTTTCCATATTAGCCGAGCAACTGGACGCCATAGGGGTAAGCAATTGCAACCGACGGCAATTATACAGATATTATCGTTTCTACAAACTCTATCCGACAATTGTGGGGACGCTGTCCCCACAATTGAAGAAATGCCTTCCGGCAGAGGCCGCATCAATTCAAAAAGTGGGGACGCCGTCCCCACAATTACAAGTGGCGCCTGAAATCCACCTGTAGGTATTTTACTTTGCACCCAAAAAGATCACACATTCGTTGAATACGCCCTGGCCGGAATGGATAATGCCCTTTTTGTTTCACGCTACAGGTCGAGCTGCCTAAAAAGGAAGATATGCAACGCTTCATAGAAGAAACGATCAAGGAGGTGGCCGATTTGAAAAGCTGTTAGACATGAGCGGTTCACCCTAAATATTTGGGATGAGTAATGGATTAATTGTTGACTGATGTTTAGCCGGGGAGATCGGTTTTACGGTAAAAGAAAAGTAAAAAGCCTACGGCAAAAAAGAAAAAAGAGCAAAGTTCACACTGGTTTTAATCGACTGCACAAAAAATTGTGCACCACGCACAGAAAACTGTGCATTCAGCGGGGCGAATATTTTAGATTATAGATAATATCAACAGGTTAATATCTGGCATGGCTTTTGCGAAAATATATCTTTTTCTCTAATATCTTGAGAGTCCAAAGTTCTCATGATCATAAACATGTTTAAATTGACCATGT
>CAZDAB010000162.1:0-7071 GCA_964502855.1 uncultured Desulfobacteraceae bacterium
CACCGGAGGCCACCACGTCGGCCGAGACCGCTTCCTTAATCGCCCTGATCACCGGTAGATCATAACCGGTCAGCACGCCGTCGCTCGCTTTGCTGGTAGGCAGAATAACCGGAACACCGTATCCGTCCACACGCTTTGCCCATTCGATCGCATCTGCGCCAGTGGCTGTCCGTCCCCCATCAATATAGACTTCATAGCCTGAGGGCATGGCCTCGTTGTGATCCACGTCGATGGCCACCGTCACCTTCTCGGCGCCCAGCGCTTTGACCATTTCTTCGACCAGTTCAGGCTTCCGAAAGGCGGCGCTGCTGGTGGATACCTTGTTTGCGCCCGCGCTTAGAACCAGCTCTGCCGATTTCACATCAGATATCCCGCCGCCAACGGTAAATGGGACTGTAGTGACCTCGGCGACGCGTTGAACTACGTCGAGCAAGGTGGCTCTACCTTCCACCGTGGCTGTGATATCCAGCAGCGCAAGTTCGTCTGCGCCAGTGTCACAATAAGCTCGTGCGCATTCGACCGGATCACCGGCATCTCGAATGTCCACGAAATGGACGCCCTTGACGACGCGTCCGTTCTGCATGTCTAGGCACGGCATGATTTTAATTACTTGATCCATTGTGTACCTCCACTTTACCTTGTTTTATAGAACTATCCTCTTCCCTCACGATCGAGCAACAGGCATGGCATTGTCTGTGCCTCCCCAGCCGTCAATAATTTTCAGCACATACTCACCTCGTTCTGCGTACCCGTCGTGGTAGGAATGCCGGTTACCCGGCACCCCCCAAACAGTCCCGGACGTTCGGTTTTCCCGCATCCGGTTCCTCGGTTGTACTCGCTTCCGCATCGGTTTATCCCAACGCGCACTGATGCAGACGTCTCTTTTCCGTCGGTCTCGGTTTCGGTATCCCCGTGTATTCAAGAACGCGCTTGAATTTATCCCAATTATAGCTTTTGCGTTGGCTCCTGCGATTCAGCCACTTCTTCGCGTACTCAATATCACTTGGCGGTAAAAAGACCATACCGTGCGCGAGTTACCCCGCACATAATAGTAATTGTAATGGCCTATCAACTTTCGTTTTAAAGTTTGAAAGAACTGCCTTTTCGGCAGATGCCGGGACGCTTTGAGCCACGCCTTAGCCGGTATGTCCAAAGGGAGTTGTTTGACGTTTTCCTTTGGAATGTAGGGTTCCTCCACGTCAGCTTTGGTTCTCTTTCCTGCTCGTTGCATCGACTTAGGTTTACGCATAGTCCTGTGTCCGGGTTTTACCTTCGTGCCTCATTATCGTCATACCTCATCTTTGCCCAGGAGTTGATGGGCCTCCCAGGTTCTTGTATGCATCTCTTCATACATGCCACGGTTTGAGAACTCCGCCGACCCTTCACATCCTTGCCATTTACGGATGATCTTGTATTGCCTTCGGCGTGCGTTACACCCCTCGGCGACCGGAACTTCCACTCTGCAAGATGCACCAAGCTTCGCTTGGCGCGCTAACGCCTGCGCCTGAGCAGCGGCTATTTTATAGGTCGGACAACCACAGCCTTTTACGAAAAACCGCAATATTCCTGCCCTCTGCCCCAGGCGGATATTATGCCCCGGCACTATGCTCAATCCCTGTTTTCGTTGTCTTAACCGGGATAATTCGCCGTTCAATGTCAGACCAAATTTTTCGCTTTATCATTCGCAAATCATATTCAGTCTGTAAATTCAGCCAAAACTGAGCTTCAACACCAAAATAGCGCTGCAATCTCAATGCGGTATCGGCAGTAATGGATCTTTTCCCGTTGACAATCTCGCTAATCCTATTCGGAGGGACAGAAAGGTCACGTGAAAGCCGATTTATACTAATACCCAAAGGTTCCATAAAATCTTCACGCAGGATTTCACCTGGTGTAATCGGATCAAGAAGTTTGTTAGCACTCATATCAATACCTCAATGATAATCTACAATTTCAACATTAAATGCATTACCCTCATGCCACTCAAAACAAACACGCCACTGTTTGTTAATGCTGATAGCGAATTGTCCCTTCCTCTTTCCTTTTAGAGAATGAAACTTATTTCCTGGATTAAGCATTAAAGCCTCGAGACTTGGGGCGGCATGAAGAACCATAAGCCTTTTTCTCGCCTGCCGTTCAAAAGATTGAAAGCGGCGGACCCGTTGATCGTTGAACAGCTTTTCAGTATCTCGACAGGCAAATGACTTTATCATATGTGCATAGTATTACGACAGACGTAATATGTCAAGCAGATGTTTTTGATTGTGCGTCCAGCTTATCCAGCAGGTAAAAGCATAGCGACCGATAGGGAGCGGCGCTTTTGCCAGTCTGAGTTAAAGCTGTTGATACTAGTTTTTATTTAGAATAAATCAATCTTTTCAAAAGGATATCTTCAACGTTCTGCCTCGCATCCAAAACAGTGTCAGGGCCGACATAAAAATGTAATTCAGTCCCCGGTATAAAAATGTAATTTTCTTCAGTTTTTTCTTCCAAAAAAAATAATTTTTTAAACCCTATTCTTCATTTTTCTTCCGGTTTTTTTCTTCAAATATTTTCTTCACAAAACATACCCATTCATAAATAGTTGGACCTACCTGGGAGGTACAATTTGGATGGGAATGATTAAAAAGATAACGTGCCGTAATTGCAAGTGCTTATTTGTGTCTGATTATCGGAATCGCAACCGACAAAAATATTGTAAAAACCCTGAGTGTCGCAAGGCAAGCAAAGCGGCCAGTCAACAAAAATGGCTCCAAAAACCGGAGAACGAAAACTACTTTAAAGGCCCTTTAAATACACAACGGGTTCGGGAATGGAGAAAACGTAATCCGGGATACTGGAAACGACGCCAATCAAAGCAAAATGCGTTACAAGATCGCTTAAATGCGCAACCTTCTGAAATCAATAAGGATAACGGCAATTTTACAAATCATGCGTTACAAGATTTCTTAAACGTTCAACCTGCTGTTATCATTGGATTAATTTCCAATCTTATCGGATCACCGTTACAAGATGACATAGCGCAAACCCTTTTTCGTATGCAACAATCGGGGCAGGATATTTTATATGCAACCCCCAACGAGAAAGGAGGAAATTATGATTGTCAAAACACCCATTTTACCCGGGCGGGTCCGCAAGGTACCCAAAAGCTTCAGTTGGATCGACCATCGATTGATCAGTGATGGGCATATTGAGCGGTTCAGCCATGGGGCAGGGATCTTGTATCTGTTTTTGGTCTGCGTCGGTGATGACAAAGGCGTCAGTTACTATGGGGATCAGACCCTGATGAAAAAGCTTTCCATGGAACCGGACACATTTGAAAACGCCCGGTCCGATCTGGTCCGCATGGGTCTTTTGGCGTGGCAAAAACCCTTCTATCAGGTGCTTTGCCTTGAACCTGTAATCCGGCGCACCGGATCTCCCAGGGGCCTGGGAGACATCCTGAAAAAGGCCATGGAGGGTTAAGCCATGATTGATTACGAGACCTTTGCGCGAATCAAAAATTATTTTGAAAATGACGGTTTAAAATACAGCCAGATCGCCCATGCCTTGGGGCTGGACAATCGGACGGTGGCCAGATGGGCCAACGAAAAGCAATACCAGCCCCGAAAGTCCACCCCTCGCAGAAGCAAGCTCGATCCGTTTAAAAACGATATTATCCGCATGCTTGAAAAACACCCGTATACGGCTGCCCAGATTTATCAGCAAATTACCCGGGTCGGGTTTGACGGCGGTCTGACAATTGTTGAAGATTATGTCAGAAAAGTCCGGCCGCCAAAGACCAAAGCATATTTAAAACTGGTTTTTGCATCCGGAGAATGCGCCCAGGTGGATTGGGGATCATACGGCACCGTAACCGTGGGATCGACCACCCGGCGCTTAAGCTTTTTTGTCATGGTGTTATGCCACAGCCGGATGATGTATGTGGAGTTTACGGTATTACAAACCATGGAGCATTTTTTGGGATGCCATCAAAACGCCTTTCAATATTTTGGAGCAGCTCCCCAAAAGATCATGGTGGACAATCTAAAGTCTGCGGTATTAAAGCGTACCGTGGGCCAGGCTCCGGTGTTTAATCCCAGGTATCTTGATTTTGCAAACCATTACGGATTTACCATTGTTCCCTGTAATGTGGGAAAGGGCAATGAAAAAGGGATTGTGGAAAACGCCGTGGGGTATGTCAAAAAAAACCTTCTAAACGGGCTTTTTATACCCGATTTTAAGATCATGGAACCGGTCACCCGGCACTGGCTGGATACAGTCGCAAATGTAAGAACCCATGGCGAGACCGGCCAAAGGCCGGTGGACATGTTCCAGAAAGAGAAACCGTTTTTACAACCATTGCCGGTTGAGCCCTATGATATCGGTGTGGTCAATCAAATGCGGGCATCGCGCCAGTTCAGGATCACCATGGACACCAATCACTACAGTGTTCCGGCCCAATTGGCCGGGGTGAGACTGACGGTCAAATCCTACCCGGACCGGATTTGTTTTTATCACGAAAACGCCCTGGTGGCCCGGCATACAAGAAGTTATGACCGCCGTTGTGACTTTGAGCATCCGGACCATCCCAAAGCGCTTTTGCAGCAACGCAAGAAAGCCCGGGACCAGAAAATATTCATGCGGTTTTTATCCTTGTCCGACAAGGCCCAACAGTATTATCGCCAGTTGGAACAGCGCCGCATGAATCCGTTTCATCATATCCGTCAGATCGTGGCCCTAAGCGAGATTTACGGCAAAGAACAAGTGGCCATCGCTATCGAAGATGCCTTTTCATTTGCGGCCTTTTCCTGCGAATACATCGCAAACTTTCTGGAACAACGGACATGTCCCGTAAAAGAACCCGGGGCGCTTCATTTAACCCGCAGCAGTGATCTTTTGGATTTAACCATTGATCACCCTGATCTTTCCATTTACGAAATCAAGAAAGGGGATAAACATGGATGATTTGATCATACACCTGTCCGACTTGAAACTGCCCTATATCCGGGAGAATCATGAAGCGGTTGCTAAATTGGCGGCCCGCAAACAATGGACCCATGTGCATTATTTATCGGAATTGGTCAAGGAAGAGGCCAACCTGCAAAAGGACCGCACCATACAGCGCCGCATCCGCATGGCCCGGTTCCCGGTGGTTAAAACCCTGGATCAGTTCAACTGGTCCTGGCCCAAAAAAATCAACCAGGCCCAGGTCCAAAACCTGTTCCGGTTAAAGTTCATTGAAGACAAAAGCAATGTGGTCTTTATCGTCGGGGTCGGGTTGGGAAAAACCCACTTGGCTTCCGCATTGGGTTATCAGGCCTGTCTGAAAGGCCATACGGTGCTGTTTGCTTCCGCCATAGATGTCATCAATAATCTAATCTCAGCGCAACGCACCGAACGTCTGAAGCAGGAATTGAAAAAATACCAAAAGCCTTCATTATTGATTTTAGACGAGTTGGGTTACCTTCCTATTGATAAAACCGGCGCGGACCTGCTCTTCCAGATCATCAGTCAGAGATACGAACAAGGTTCCATTGTGATCACGACCAATCGAGTGTTCAAGGACTGGCCGGAAATCTTCAACAACGACAGCACGCTTACATCAGCGCTGCTGGACCGGCTGCTTCATCATACCGAGGCTGCTGTTATCGAGGGTAAGAGCTATCGTATGAAAGAAGTCGTAGAAAAATAATATCAGGGCCGGTCGGGATGGTCTGCTACCCGACCGGTCTTTATTAAACATGCATTTTTAAACCGGGAATTCTATGACATTTTTACGCCGGGGCTGACAAACAGACAAAACATAAACTTTCATTTCTGATATTCTATATATAATTCTCCAGGGAGGTATAATTAATTCACGATATATCAAGATACCTTGATCTTGAAGCTCTGGTACTATGCGTCCTCGTTCAGGAAGAGTGTAAAGACTGGATGCTTTTTGTTTGATCTTTTTTAGTATTTTTAATGCATTGGCTGGGCTGTCTTGTGCAATATATTCGTTTTTATTCACAATACGAGATTTGACACCCTCTCCCTTTTTCATTAAGGATATTATCAGTGCACAACGAAGAAGTCAGTTGACAGCCAGGACAATATGAACCGTCCTCAAAGCCTCGGAAGCTCAAACTATTGAAAACGCTGAAAGCCGCGAGGCCCGGCTGTCAACTGCTCTGACGGGTTCTACCTTTCTCTTCCTTCTCGAACAATATCAACGATTTCTTGCGTCGTAATATTCGCTTTAATTGAAGGGACATCTAAGGGTGAAGAAGCGACTTTTTCCGGAACCAGTGCGAAAGTTCGACCGTCTTTCCTTCGAATTAGTACTTTCCCAGTATTTTCAGCCTGTTCAAGAACTAAGGCGAGTTTTTGGCGGGCTTCTGAATATGTATAAACTTGCATTTTAGACCTCCATGATTTCGACGTTTAGATTTTGAGCAGCCGTCTTTAACTTTCGATCCAACGTCAATAGCGGTGCTTTATGCCTAACAGCACAATCCAAAAAATAGGCATCGTATGCATACATGTCCGTTTGTTTGGATATTTTTAAGGCATTAACAAAGTCTGGTTTAATATACCGAAGCGGGATACTATCAAAAATTAAAAGACCTTTCCGGGCTTCATCAATTGTCAATCTGTTTTGTCTAAACATGGCCGAAAAGGCATTGCCGATTTCCCATGGAATAGAGCCTGGTCCAATAAGTGTATTTCCTGTTGTAATTTCGACAATCCTGTTGCGTTCAGGTTCACCGACAATCACCGCAATTAGTGCAGATGTATCAATTACAATATCCATATTTACCTCCTGGATTTGTATCCAAGACAATTGTACAACAGCATACCGATTTGTCAAGATTTAAGAGGTAGAACGCTCTCGATCACCGAGTGCAAAAGGCTGCCATAGAACTATGCAAAAACGAAAAAAGGTGTCAAAATTTAGCAGATAATAAAAGCTCCGGCCTTTTGCATCCGGTGCATTGGGTTGTTCGCTGCGATATTTTAGCGATTATGGGCGGAATTTTTTTAATTGCACATTCTTAAGGATTTTATAATGTTTGTCATTACCCGTTAGAATGGGTAACCCGTACG
>CAZDAB010000163.1:0-7048 GCA_964502855.1 uncultured Desulfobacteraceae bacterium
CCAAGGATCGTCCCATATGGACAGACAAGGATAATACCGTGCTTTTGGCCTATGGGGCCGGACGCGACAGCTTCACAGCAAAACACCAGTTCAAGACCGCGCTCAAGGTCAACATAAGTACCGGCGAGTTTTCCGCACTGAAATGATCCCGGTGATCCTGACCGTGAACCTCTGAACCGGAGACGGTTATGAGGAGGTCCTATGAAAATTGCAATTTCATCAAGTGGCGCAAATCTGGATGAACAGGTTGATCCGGGATTCGGCTGCTGCCGATGCTTCATCGTAATTGATCCTGCAACCGAGGCCTTTGATGTTCTCGAAAACGAGGCCGCGGTTTCAAGCAGCGGTGCGGGTATCCAGGCCGCGCAAATGGTTGTCGCCGCAGGGGTTGACGCAGTAATTACCGGAAAACTCAAGCCCAATGTCACAGATGTTCTGGAGGCTGCCGGTCTGAATGTCTATCTTGGCGCCGCAGGAACCATACGAGACGTCCTGAAGCAATATCAGGATGGCCGGTTGCTGAAGACTTCAGACCCCTCGGTTGGAGACGGCCCGGGCACGGGGCCATGCAGAGGCCGTGCCACGGGTAGAGGTATGGGGCAAGGGGTGGGGCAAGGCATAGGCCAAGGTATGGGACAGGGTCAAGGTATGGGCCGGGACGGCGGTTTTCGTGCAGGTCCCGGAGGATACTGCATTTGTCCAAATTGTGAAGAAAGGGTGCCCCATGAATTGGGATATCCTTGTTTTGAGAATACGTGCCCTAAATGCGGTACGGTTATGACCCGAGAACGGTAAAAAAATAAAGGTCCCGCTCCGCCTCGTTCATGAAATCGGCGGTATCGGAACGTTTTAAGATGGTCTGTTCAAAATTCAGGAATAAATACGGATGGAAGTGATGGAGAAAGGTGAAAAAGTTGCCGCTCTTGCAGTTGGAATAAATTTGGTTCTGTTTGGTATAAAATATATCTTTTCCACGCTTTCAGGCAGTATTGCATTAAAGGCCGATGCGTTTCACTCTTTATCCGATGTTGTGGCATCTTCTACGGTTTTCGTCGGCTTGATCATCGCCAAACGCAAAACAAAATCCTTTCCCTACGGGCTTTACAAGGTCGAAAACCTGGTATCTGTCGGGGTTGCGCTCGCCATCTTTTATGCGGGTTACGAAATCGTAATGGAAGCAACAAAGGGTATAGCCGTCGAGCTAAAAAACATATGGTTAACCATTGCAAGCGTGCTGTGCATAATCGCCATTACTTACGGGTATTCACGATATGCAACCAAAGTCGGCACAGAGATTAACTCGCCGAGTTTAATCGCGGATGCCAAGCATATCGGTGTGGATATGTTTTCCAGTACAATGGTGTTGGTCGTACTTTTATCAAGTTTTGCAGGTATCAACCTGGACAAAATCTCCGCTTTCATAATCGTAGTCATCATTGCCTGGAGCGGCGGTAAAATCCTGATCGACGGCATCCGTGTATTGCTGGATGCTTCTCTGGACTACAAGACGCTCAGCATTGCTGAAAAGCTGATTCTTGCCGAACCTCAAGTAATGGAAATCCCACATCTCATGGGGAGAAATTCAGGGCGCTACAAGTTTATAGAAGCAGATATCTTCCTGAAAACCCATGATCTTGACAAAGCACATTTTATCGCCCATCGAATCGAGACAAATATAAAAAGACAAATAAAAAATGTGGACCGCGTGCTTATTCACTATGAACCGATGAAAAAAGAAAATTTCATCTATGCCGTGCCCTTGAAAGATGCTAACCCGCATCACATCTCCCGTCACTTCGGAGAGGCTCCTTATTTCGGTCTGATCACTGTAAGAATAAAAGATCGGAAAGCAATCGATCAAAAAATCGTTGAAAATCCATTTACCCAGGTAGAGCACGGAAAAGGAATTTTAGTCGCGGAATTCTTGAACAAGCATCAGATTGACGTAATTATTACTAAAGAGAGTTTCGAGGGTAAAGGACCCTATTATGTATTCTCCAACGCCGCCGTGGATAATTTACTTACAGAGGAGGAGACAGTGGATAAAGCTTTGGAGAGTCTTGGAATAGGGTATGGGCATCGGAAAAAATAAATTCCCCCATCCTCTGCCTTATTACTTTCATTACCTAAAAACCATGTAGTTTATTTCATAATTTCAACTCATTCTCCCCGCCACTCATTTATTACCTTCTAATCAATAATTATATAAATCAATTGGATACAGAACATTATTCGGCTCGTTTATATTCTGGCATCATATTTGCTGTTTTTTTTGTAAAATGTATTTGCGTGATAAAAATATGAGGCTATTGGCACTTCTCTTCATTTTGCCGGGAAGCATTTTGCTCTTATCCGGAAATGTTTATTCCCTGAATTTAAATGATCCGGTGGATAAATATTCTTTAAGCACTTCTTCGTTTCCGTTTGTTAAAAAGAAACACAATGATCATATTAATTTTGCCAACCCTAGCAAAATTCCCGGTTCTTTTCCCTTGATCAAGTGTAACAATCCCTGCGGATTCATGGACACTTTTAATCAGAGCCCGAGAACTATCCCCACGCAAAATATTAAGACCAATAATTGGTGCAATTTTACAGATGAGGTGCGTGAGTGTTTGATATCGCGGCTTGCCTCCCTGATCATCAAAAATAAAATAGATTCTAAAACCACAATGATTTGCAATCCAAAATTACTTCTCGCTTTCTATCTAAATCGGGAAGTTAAACCCGTATGGGTTTCTAAAGATGGGTTGAACAATAAGGCGAAAGTTCTCATAAATACGATTATCGAAGCAGAACATGAAGGACTCGATTCCGAAACCTATCATCAGGAAGACATTCTGAACTTCGTGACTCAGATTAAGCTCGGCATCGTGTCAGATACGCTTGAACCTGCAAAGCTGGCAGAACTTGATTTACTCTTAACCGATGCTTTTTTTTCATATGGATTTCACCTGTCAGAAGGTATTGTAGATCCTTATTCCAATAATTTGAATTGGTACATAAAAAAACCAGAGAGAAAGCTGGGAAAAATTTTTCAAACCGTGTTGTATGATGACAAAATGGAAGGGTTTGTTGATGCTCTGCAGCCCCGTCATTTCGGATATCTAAAATTAAAACTGGCATTATTAAAATACCAAAAGATAAAAAAAACGGGTTGCTGGCATGAAGTACCTGACGGGGGGAAACTGCGGAAAGGTGATTACGGAACACGGATTGCCGCTTTACGATCAAGGCTGATCATTTCAGGTGATCTGACAGACTCAACCAACAGCAGTCAGGATTATTTTGATGAAGTTCTGGAAGACGGAGTCAGAAGGTTCCAGGCAAGACATGGGCTTAAAGTCGATGGAATTGTGGGTTCAAAGACACGATTAGCACTAAATGTTCCGGTGGAAGATCGTATTAGACAAATCAGATTGAATATGGAACGTTGGCGTTGGCTTCCTCAAGACTTAGGGAAACGCCATATCATAGTTAACACAGCCAATTTTAAACTCAATGTTATTGAAAATGAACAAACAATAAAATCAATTAGAGCTATTGTAGGAAAAATGGAGCGACCCACCCCTGTTTTATCACGAAAAATAACATATCTTGAATTGAATCCCTATTGGAATATTCCCCACACAATTGCCTTGAATGACATATTACCCTGTATTAAAAAAGACCCTGGCTACTTGGCGGATAATAACATCAGGGTTTTTGAAAACTGGGAAGAAGATGCAAAGGAGTTGAACCCTGAATCTATTGACTGGGCTACGATAACCAAGAAAAATTTTGTCTATAAGCTCCGCCAGGATCCGGTAAATTCAAATGCTCTTGGACGAGTAAAATTTGTTTTTCCAAATGAGTTCAGCATATATTTACACGACACGCCGGCTCGCAACTTGTTTAATATGACAAGACGCGCTTTTAGTTCCGGTTGTATCCGCATTGAAAAACCCATGGAACTTGCAGCATACCTTTTGCAAAATAATTCAAAATGGAGTCTCGAAAAATTAGTTGCTGTGGCCAACCGCAAAAAAAACAAAACAATATTTTTGTCAGACCCGATAAAAATTTATATTCTTTACTGGACAGCCTGGGTTGACAAAGATGGTATTATCAACTTTAGAGATGACATATATGGAAGGGACCGCCAGTTGGGTATTGCTCTTAACGAGAAAGCGACTTCTCCAAAAGTATTATACGGAAAAAATTCAGTAAAAAAATATTTTTCATCCCGGATATTGCCAGTATCTAATCGGTCCAACATCAATATGAATAAAATTAGAGCATGGGTAGTAGCCGACCCCTCCAGCCTTTAACGCCATTGCCGTCCGGCGCAATTGAGGAAGACTGATATCCGGCAGTCGAAAATCAATGGCCTTGCCGTGCATGTGAAGGCTATTTTTAGCAACTCCTTTAGTATTCTTATATAAATACTCATTTGTTTCGGGAGAACGATACCCCGAAACAATATGAAAAGGCTCTGATATGTTAAGCTTTTTTTTAATGGAATACAATAAATTCAATAGATTGATATCAATGGATTTAATTTCATCTGTCCGATGATCGCGAAGGGTGTAATTGATGTTTTTCAGCGCCATGGGTTGATACGTGCCTTGGATGTAATAATAAACTTCGAGACGTTCCTCTGTATGTGTGTTGTAAAAAGAAAGTTTTCGTTTTGGCGATAAAAAACGATCCATGATCGCAAGGGCCGGAGCAGGCCATAAGCATGCCGTAGCTGCTTGGGCACCGATCTTTAAAAAATGACGGCGATTGACATCCATTTTTGATAACCTCGAATTTTTAAACTTTTTACGAGACAATCAACAGTGACAGGCGGTTTTTTGTTAATTGAGCCCTATATCAAAACCTTAAAAATAATGAAACACTAAATTTATCCCTTCATTTAATCTGTTACAAATATCTATCTTTCTCGGCAAACAGCTTAGGATTTTTTAGTAATGATAACCTGACTGTAGTATAATCAAAAGTCTGCATGGTGCGGCGCAGACTTTTTTGTTGAGTTGCGAATATCCTTGACTTTTATTGAGTTGTTTGCTGTAATATCTTGATATCAAATCATATTCTAAGGAGGAAGACGAATGAAAGAAATTGATGTATTCTTAAGAACTGTGGTGGAAGGAATGAAAGCAATGGCACAGGGTATTGAAGCACTGGCAGAGAAACTGGATACCATTACAACGTCTCGTGTTGATGTGAAGGGTAAAACAAAGCCCGCTCGCAACGTTCCGGCAAAGCCAAAGAAATCGACGGCAAAGAACGCTGCTCCCAAGAAACCCGTAACTGCAGCCGAAACTGTTCTTAAAATCATCAGTCGGTCAAAAAAAGGTGTCAGCCCCGCAATCATCTCTGAAAAATCCGGGTTTGCTCCGAAGAAGATTCATAATATCGTTTATAAGCTGAAGAAGCAGGGGAAAATCAAGAGCATTGGGAAAGGACTTTATTTGAAGGTGTAATTATCAAAGATAAACCTAAGTTGAGCGATTTTTTGCGAAGAATGGTTAAAAATGATACCGTCATTCAAGTCCGTATTCATTAGCCGCGGTCTTATTTTTTTAAGGCAAGGCGGCGGAACGCAAGTTTTATTTATCATTTCATTATCATCTGGAAAATGACACCTTTTAAAAAAAATAGTAGAGATTCAAATTACATCGCGGGTATCTATAACTACTGTGATCGGTGGTGTGAACGCTGTCCCTTTACTTCTCGCTGTTTGAACTATGAAATGAGCGAAGAAAAATTCGGCAATCTTGAATCGGTAGATATAACCAACGAGGCTTTCTGGAAGAAACTGGGCGAAACGCTTGATGAAACCCTAAATATGTTGAAAGAAATGGCGGAAGAACAGGGGATCGATCTTGATTCTCTTGATATGGAAGAGGATGAAAAATTTCAACGGCGATTTGATGAAAAAACCGTGGTGCACATTCTGTCTCACATGTCAAAAGCATATATTACCCTGGTTGACGATTGGTTTGACTTAAATGCATATTTATTTGAACACAATGAAGATCAAATCCATACCAATCCAGGTCTCTATGAAATTCAATCTTCGCCACCGGAAGATATGGTAACGGTAATCGACTCCATAGAGGTGATCCGGTGGTATCAGCACCAGATTTATGTAAAACTCAAAAGGGCGCTTCACAGCGTTCAGGACGAACATTTTGAAATATTGAATAATTTTTCCAAAGATTCGGATGGCTCAACAAAAGTTGCACTGATCGGTATGGATCGTTCCATCAGCGCATGGGGTAAAATTTTGAAATATTTCTCAGATCAGAAAAAAAATATTATCGGTATTATTACTCACCTTGAACGGCTTCGCAAAAGAACCGAAAACGAATTTCCTGATGCCAGAGCCTTTGTAAGGCCCGGATTTGATGAAAACTAAAATCTGCATTAACTTTTTTCGAAAGAGATAAATTTGCTGTCAATACAATGGTGATTGATATACCCCTCACCGTGGGTGACTGATGACCCTCATTTTCAGAGTTCGTGATTTCTTCCTGCCTCGAACGGGTTTGTTTAGACTTTCAGCCAAAGGCAAGAAGACATATGGTTTTTCAAAGGTCCGCTATCCGGCAAATACAAAACCCCATTATCTTCTTGCCTTATATTTTTGGGTTATAACGGATTATCGGGAACAGTAAACCTTTATAAAATACCGTATGAAAATTTGTATAAAAACTGTAAAAATACCCAGTTCGCCTCTTTGTCTGATGCCACGTTTTCAGCGAACTCGTCCGGCCAGAAGTGCCCGTAACCAAATTGGATTTCAACCCCTTTTGGAATCGTCCACGTTCCTACGATATCAAACTCCTTTCCCACTTCGTCACCTGAGTTGCCAGTCTTGTCCCGATACGCCTTTTTATTAAGATACCAGGCATCTTTTTTTTCAGCCAGCCAGAATTGGTGGTACCCTAATGTAAAGGAAAGCGTTTTTGTGGGATTGATGTCCAAATTTATCTGGGCATCCTTTAGATTCATGCAGTGAAACAGATTGTTTCTTAGGATGTTTTTTTGTGTGGGG
>CAZDAB010000164.1:0-7046 GCA_964502855.1 uncultured Desulfobacteraceae bacterium
CATTAGATGAAATCCGCCAATTTGACATGTATCAAATTTGAAGTGTAAATATCAAGCAAGGATCGTTTTTCAGCTATCATTTTCATATTTCGTTCATCGTTTAAAGTGAATATCTTGGAGTAATATCAAGAATTGAAACTGATAAAATTCGTGTGCTCTCCATTAAATATCACCACTCGCCTCTTTTCCCCATTTTTATAATATCACAAATCTGAACTTTTAAGTTTAAATAGAAGAATCGAGGCAACTATTATCTGGTGATATGGTATTACGGTATCTCAGAAAAATCAGGCACTTGATAGTGTGACGAAATTGCAGCTATCTGCAATCGATGTATATTTGCAATCAGTTGTAATGATCTCAAAAATTGAAACAGGTCCTATTTGTATGATCTTGGTAAGAAATTATTCCTTTATGGTTGACGGTGAAAAACCATGGATCAATCTAACTTTTATTAAACAGGCTAAGTACAAGAACATTGCACTCCCATCTATAGATGAGGTCTCGATATCCTTGTTCCACAAGTCTATCTATGAAAATTCTCTCAACACTCGGCCCATTTCAATTTTTTATTAGAATTATCATACAAAAGCAAAAAAAATATTAAAAGACCGCCAACTTCATGTTGCCTTCATGTTGGCGTATTATTTTAGTGTCAAATGTTGATAGAAAGGAGATGGCTGCCTTCCCTATAGATCAGCGGGATATTGATGAGGTGAAACTCTGCGGAGGTATATGTGGCTACTGTTTCAACTGGGAAAATTCAGACAATGTTGTAAAAACAGGAAGGTCCTGATATGTTTCATTAATTCGTACAACCGGCCGGTTTGAACCGACTCCAGAAGGGGGATAAATGGTCCGGACTGCACAAAAAAAAAGAGTGTTCATTTTTATTCTGATATTGATGTTTTTCAAAATTCATGCTGCCAGTGCCGAAGAAAGCAATTTTGAAATAGCGGGAGATATTTTACAGATCGCAATTCCTGCCGTCGCTTACGGTTTGACATTTTACATGGATGATGACAAAGGGCGCAAGGAATTTTACTATTCATTTTTCACCAACCTTGCCGTTACTCATGCTTTGAAATACATCATAAACAAACCTCGCCAGGAAGGACATGGCGATTATGCCTTTCCTTCGGGTCATACATCGGCGGCGTTTCAGGGCGCAACCTTTCTTCAGAAAAGGTATGGCTGGAAGTACGGCGTGCCTGCATTTGCCTGCGCTGCATATGTGGGATGGAGCAGAATCGAAGGTGAATCGGACAAACACGATATAACGGATGTGTTGGGGGGAGCGGCGGTCGGGATGTTGAGCAGCCTGTATTTTACGACACCGTATAAAGGGATCACTGTAACCCCTGTTGCGAATACCAGACGCTACGGTTTAAATATCAATATGGCGTGGTAATTTATGGTGAATATCGTTTCAGGAGTGTCGGGTCCTTCCTATATAGACCAGGAATATATCGACGAGATATCAGCTTGCGGGAAAAAATGCGGATATCGCTTTACCGATAAATAGTATCGATAAAGAAAGGAAAAAATGCTGGGTTCCATAAAAATTTTGTATCTCACGAGCGATGGAAGCAACAGAAAAAGACGTAAAAACTTTTTTCATTTTTTTTTGCCACGTTCATCTTCCTGTAATCTTTCATGCGTATAATCCGGGTGTAAACTGAAAACGGGCTTGCAAATACGAGATGAAAGGAGGTGGAAAAAATCATGAAAAGACTTAGTATTGTTTCCGGTATCCTTCTGGCCGCTCTTCTGGTCTTCGGAGGAATAAATGTAAGCGCCCAGCAGCCAAATCAAAAAGGCAGCATCCGGATCAAGTGTGATGAAGCAGGATTTGCAGAAATGGCAAAAATATCCATAGATAGTGCCATCCATGCGGCGCTGAACGAAGTCCCGGGCAAGGCGGTAAGGGCCGAACTTGGGAACGAAGACGGCTTTCTGGTCTATGGGGTCGAAATCGCAAAGGCCGACCATCAGTTTGTTGATGTCAAGGTCGATGCGGGAAACGGAAAGGTTCTTAAAATAGATCAGGACCAGGCGGATAAGGAAGGTCACGAGAACGAAAGAGGAGAAGACTCCGACCGTGGCCATGAAGACAAAGATCGCTAACTGTAACCAGGGGCGGAAAATAATCCGCCCCTAGCTTTAAACGAAGCGGCGAAATTGATGGCCAGAGAATATTTGGCCATTCATTACGGCCACATGTCTTTTGGTCCAACCCGGAGGCTGGATGCGTTTCGTAAAATTGGGTGATACCAACAAGAGTGAGGGTTGATGCTACGGAGATGACCAGAGAAGTTTTCAACAGGAGCGAATATGCAGATGATTAGCCATAGTATGCACAGATGTTTTGACCAGATCGCTGGTTTAACCACTTTTTTCTATCGTTTGATTTTCACTGTAAGACAGGCGTTTCAGGATTCCCGCTTTGTGCTTCACAGTAGCGGCAAATTAAGGCGTTTTTGGCTGGTTCATTCCCAAAAGGAATATGTTCAGCGCCAACTTCTTGTCCGTAAAGGCGATTGCCATCAATGCGGCAACTGCTGTAACCTGCTGTTCACCTGCCCCATGTTAACAAAACAGGGACGCTGCCTTGTTTATGACGCCTGCCGGCCGCAAGCCTGCAAGGTCTTCCCAATAGATCAGCGGGATATTAATGAGGTGAAACTTTGCGGTGGTCGATGCGGGTACCGTTTCAACGGAGAAGATTCAGACAGCGATCGAAAAAGAAACTTAAGATCCTGCAACAGGATCGGGGACCGATAATGACCGGGAAACCAATGACGACCAAAAAGAGGCCGAGGATGGCCCGGCTGATGTAAATTCTGGAGCGCAGGCCAGTGGTACCGGAGAGCATGGAACTACGGGACAACACTATGCCTGGAAATATTAATTGGATAACTTTGGAGGGGCACCGTCCCTCCAACAGTTAGGGAAGGGACTAAAATGATGAAACTTATAAAAACATTAACTATTATCGTCGGTATTGTCTCGATCATCAGCCTTGCTGGATGGAATCAATGCAATCGGGCTTTTGCCGGTGAGAAACCAATAGCCCCGGAAAATAATCCGACAGGAGATATCCCAGACAGCCAGGTATTTGTAAAATACACTTCCAATCAGGGCGGCTACGATATGGAAGTGCCCGAAGGATGGGCCCGGACGACAAAGGGTATGGATGTTACCTTCCAAGAAAAGTTGGATGGACTTTCCGTCACGGTTACGAATGCAGCCGGCCCGTCCGATGTCGAGAGCATTCGCAAAAATCAGGCAGGGTTACTAAAAAAGACGGAAAGAGCCGTTCGGATTAAGCGGATTCAGAACATTAAGCTTTCAAACGGATCTGCCGTGCTCATGGTGTATGAATCAAATTCGGAGCCGGACCCCGTGGTAAACAAGCAGGTCCGTTTGGAAAATAGCAGTTATTTCTACTACAAGAATCATAAATTGGCTGAACTCAAATTGTGGGCGCCCCTTGGCGCTGATAACGTGGACCAATGGAACCGAATATCAAATAGTTTTAGATGGAGGTAACATGAGAGTTCTTGAGGCGTTTGATATTTACCGCTTTTATCATGCCGGTGAAGAGGAGACGCTCGCCCTGCGGGGGGTAAGCATTCACGTTGCCGCAGGGGAGATCGTTGCCGTACAGGGACCGTCCGGGAGCGGCAAATCCACACTCTTAGCGTGTCTTTGCGGACTTGACGAACCGGACGGTGGCTATGTGACGGTTCTGGGAAAACGTATTACCCGGCGGCCGGAAGCCGAGCGTGCGAAACTGCGGGCACGCGAGATCGGCATCATGCTTCAATCAGGTAACCTGCTTGATCATCTTTCCGTTGAAGATAATATCCGGTTGCAAATGTTCCTGGCAGGCAGGGTTAACAATCAGCGTCTGGACGAACTGATCGATCGGGTCGGCTTAAATCAGCGGCGGCATGCGCGTCCTGCGCATATTTCCGGTGGAGAAGCCGCGCGCGCAGGCCTTGCTGTTGCTCTGGCGGCTGAACCGAAAGTACTGCTTGCGGATGAGCCGACCGGTGAGGTTGACGCAGAAACCGAAAAGCGGATTTTGCATTTTCTGGATGCTTACCGAAAAAATGGCGGCGCTATTCTTGTCGTTACCCACAGCAACGCGGTAGCGATGTATGCAAACCGGACGATACACCTATTTGACGGGAGGGTTGTGGACCATGTCTAGCATATATGTCAATATGAAGGATGCCGGGCGCACCTATTTACAGGGGAAAATCCCCGTGCAAGTACTTTCATCCATTACAGGTTCGGTTGTCCCCGGCGACCGTATCGCCGTGGTAGGCCCCTCGGGCAGCGGCAAGTCCACGTTGCTGCATCTAATGGGCGGGCTTGACACGCCGACATCAGGAAGCATTTCATGGCCTGAACTTGGGCAAATAAAGGATCTGCGTCCGAAAAAGATAGGATTGATCTTCCAGACGGAAAGCCTTTTGGCACCACTAAGGGTGGTAGAAAATGTAGAACTGCCACTCCTGCTAGAAGGTGTGAAACCGATAGAAGCACGTACGGCCGCCATCAAGGCACTCAAGGATATCGATCTTGAAAAAATTGCTGACAAACTGCCCGAAGAACTTTCAGGCGGACAGGCGCAGCGGGTAGCCGTGGCAAGGGCCTTGTCGTCCGGGCCAAAACTGATCCTGGCAGATGAACCAACCGGGCAGTTGGATCACCCGACCGCCCAGCGGCTGTTCGATGTACTGCTTGCTTGCATTGAAAATTCCAACACGGCCCTTATCGTAGCAACACACGATCAGGCAGTAGCCGGACGATTGCGTACAACCTGGCATTTACGGTACGGCAGACTGGAGGTGAAACAATGATTTTTATTACTAGGTGGCTTAAAGGGGTATTTACCCACCGGCCGGAACGTTTGCTGGAAACCATCGCCGGTGTCGGACTTACGATTACCATGTTGGCGTCCCTTGGG
The DNA here is from genome assembly GCA_964502855.1 of uncultured Desulfobacteraceae bacterium. GTDB lineage: Bacteria > Desulfobacterota > Desulfobacteria > Desulfobacterales > UBA11574 > S5133MH16. The sequence continues at coordinate 4,982 of CAZDAB010000164.1, forward strand.
GCTTTCATCGCTTCAAGTTCCGTAACCATGACCCGGCGTGCTATCTCAGATGTGCCGGTAGACTGGCAGGTCCTTCTGTCCTCCGGCGCCGATGAAAATATGTTCAAAGCTGCAATCGGAAAAACCACCACATACACAACATTGGAGCGCGTGGGCTACGCTGATATAGCCGGTTTTACAGCCAGTACGGGGGGCACGGTCCAGACAACCGGTCCCGGCAAGGTTCTGGGGATCAGTGGAGTCTACCACACTTCTTTTCCTGCAGAAATACGCCAACTTACCGGGGCAACACAGGGCGTACTGGTCGCCCAGCAAACAGCAGCCAATCTGCAAGTCAAAGAGGGTGACACCGTTATGATTCAGAGATTCGGTCTGCCGCCTGTCCAAGTGAAGGTTGATGGCGTCATTGATCTGCCCAATGCGGATTCGCTCTTTCAGGCGGTCGGGGCACCACCCGGTACTGCTCCACAGGCACCTCCGGATAATGTACTGCTTATTCCGGATAGTCAGTGGAAGACAATATTCCAACCCCAGGCCCAGGTTCGCCCGGATACGGTTCACATACAGTACCACGTGAGGATAGATCATAATTTGCCGGCGGATCCGGATGCGGCCTATATCGAGACCACTCGCCTGGCAAATAACCTCGAAGCACGAATTTCCGGCAACGGAATAGTGGGAAATAATCTTGCCGCTCGCCTTGCCGGCGTTCGTGCCGACGCACTCTATGCGCGGGTGCTTTTCCTATTTCTGGGTCTGCCGGGAGCAATCTTGGCAATTTTGCTCACCGTGGCCGTTGCGGCTTCCGGGGAGAAGCACCGCCTTCGGGAGCAGGCGCTGCTGCGCGTACGGGGTGCATCGGTTGCACAGATTTTGAAGTTTGCGGCAATGGAAGCCTTGACGGTAGGCATCGGCGGGGTAATCCTGGGGATTGCGCTGACTTATTCAGTAGCCAAGCTTATTGCTTCTACCGGCATGATGATGAACGGGGCGGCCCTTTTTTGGATAGCCGGTGCAGCCATAGGGGGCTTTGTTCTATCGCTGACAGCGACGATATTCCCAGCCTGGAAACAGGCCCGTCATTTTACGGTTGCAGCCTCAAAAGCCTTGGTACGGCAGGCCAGTAAACCCCTGTGGCAGAAGATCTATCTGGATTTTATCGTGCTGGGGATTGCTTTTTTTGAGTACTGGCGGACGGCAAGCACAGGCTATCAGGTGGTGTTGGCGCCGGAAGGTGTAGCACAAATATCGGTCCATTATGAGGCATTTATTGCGCCCCTTTTCCTTTGGATAGGCGGGGTTCTGTTATCGATTCGTTTTTGGGAATATGGTCTTGTACGCGGTCGGCGGATACTTTCAAAGCTTCTGAGTCCCATTGCAAAAACTCTTTCCGGTCCGGTTGTTGCATCGCTGGGCCGGCAGCACATCCTGATAACCCGCGGTATCGTCCTGGTTACGCTGGCCGTTTCCTTTGCCGTTTCCACGGCCGTTTTCAACACAACCTATAATATACAGTCACGCGTGGACGCAGAGCTGACCAATGGCTCGGATGTAAAGATAAACGGTTCCACAGCTTCGCCGCCCGGCAGCAAACTGGCTGAACTGAAGGCTTTGCCCGGTGTTGCGGCCATACAGCCGATGATGCACCGGTTTGCTTATGTGGGAAAGGACCTTCAGGACATTTACGGAATTGATCCAAACCATATCGGAGAGGCGACCCATATGTCAAATGCCTATTTTGCCGGAGGAGATGCCAGGGCGACCCTTTCGGTGCTGGCTAAACACCCGGATGGCGTGCTGATTTCAGAAGAGACCAGAAGAGATTTTCAGCTTCAGCATGGGGATCAACTGAATCTTCGGTTACAATCTGCCACAGACCATCAGTACCATTTGGTTCCCTTCCGATTTATAGGTGTAGTCCGTGAATTTCCGACCGCACCCAAAGATTCTTTTCTGGTTGCAAATGCCGGCTATTTGGCCCAGAAAACAGGTACCGATGCAAGCGAAATCGTCTTGTTGCGTGCGGATGGTAATGCGACCGAACTTGCTGCCAGCGCGCGAAAAA
>CAZDAB010000165.1:0-7036 GCA_964502855.1 uncultured Desulfobacteraceae bacterium
CTCCGTGGCCAGAAAAGCATCAAAATCATCATCATATGGATCGTCATCTCCCGAGGCGTACCAGAAGGTGTAAGTCAGAGTGCTCTTACCCATTTTCACGCCAACATCGGCGTGGAGAAAATAAGCGTTGATATCGTAATTTTGCTGAGACGATGGATTGCCATCCAGGTCGTTCATAATAGCCTGGTCTATATACCCGAACTGGTACATGGCATCCCACTTCACAAAGAACTGATCTGAGCTCCACTTTCCGTCGGTACCCACAGTGCCAAAATTCATGTCAACAGTTTTGGGAAACTGTTTGATACCGTAATGTTGGGGAGTTATAGTGTAATCACCTCCACCCGTTTTATCAATGTTGTTAAACTGCCACAGGCCCAGGATACCAATATCCATCCCGGCTTGAGGTTTGAAGTTCAGGCGGCCATAAAAAGCGTCCTGGTCGCCGAAACGGTCAGAGGCTTTTTTGCTTGTGTAATCCACCTCATAGCCCCGCATCCATGCTAACTGATAGTCGAAAGTGCCGGCGGAGCCATACAGATTGACGGCGCCCACGGTTTCCTTCCACAGCCAGTAGTTCACAGTCATGGGCTGCAGACCGATGCGCACCCGGGACTTCTCAGTGACAAAGGGGAGCTGAAAATCCAAATAACCCCAACGAGCTTCCAATGATACTGTATCGCCGGAGTATCCCATCCCCCGAGTTCCAGCAGCACCAGCAGCATTTTGTTGACCAAAGCTCAGACCCCCGATCTCAGTGGCAAACACGCCCTTGACCTGGCCGTCGTCGCTTGCGGCTTCGAACCAGTACCTGTACTTGATTTCGGCCTTGGTGTCTGCCACGGATCCGTCGTCGATCGTGCCGGTATTATCCGTAGCGCCCACAATAAAATCATTGTGGTTTGTAATGTAGAAACGGTGGTTCATGTCCCCGTTGAACTTGAGCTGAACCGCACCGGCCGGAACCGCAAAAACCACCACAAGCAGTGCAACGGCAGCTAGTGCAACAATCCTCTTTTTATTGATCATCATCCTTTTCCTCCTTTTGTTTACACACAAAACACGTTGTAACCTAAATGGCTTAAAATTTTGATTTAAAACCGTTACCCTAATAATCTTCGGTTTCACTTTTCCCTTTAATTCACCCCCTTTCCAGCGGAACAGAACCCCATGCAATGAAAAAATCGGATTCCGGTGCGCTGATAAAAAGTTAAGAAATACCGCCTGCAAAGGGTGCAGGCAACCGTTTTGCACTTGCTGTAACAGCCTTGTTCTAAAATATCAAGCATTATTTGCAAATTAAAACAGGTTTTTGTACTTTTTTACGGGTATTTTTAGCCTTTAATTTTATTAAGTCAAGTAAAATTATATATAATTTCTATATAATTTTGTTGAATTAGAATATATTGTATATCACTGAAACAAGTTACCATATATTGTGCTTTTTAACATAAAGATATTGTGAAAAACCGAGTCATTCCATAACAATTCCTGCTTAAGTACTTCTGAGAGGGTTTCGCAGGGCTTATTGCTGGAGATTAAAAAAGAGCAGGGAGCTTTTTCCTCCGCTTTTGAAGATGGTACTCGATTTGGACACCACCATCATGACACGATCAGAATCGATGTCCAGCCCCTGGATATTGCCCTCAACCTCATCACCAAGTGTGCCGTTGATAAATCGGTTTTGTTTGTACTTATACACAACCAGCCCGCTTTGACCGCCGCTCACCATTCCCGGCGAAACCTTGCCCAGGAGGCCCCTGTTCATGGATGTCACGATAAGTTCATTCCGGCCGTCGCCGTCAACATCCCGGACCTGTGGACGGATTTCAAAAACCACGCTGTTGGTCATGAGATTCTGGATAGAGGTGTCCCTGTCATGAAGGAGCACAGAGTCGCTCCCTCCCGCGGAGCCAGATGACTTGAACAGGGGCCTTTGCCCCGCATAGATGAAGAGTTTGTTATTGCTGATAAAGACGGTTTCAGGATGTCCGTTGCCGGTCAGGTCCCCGAGGCAGCTTCCGATCACGTTGAAAAATTTGGGAAAGTCCATAAAAGGATCAGACCAGGTGAGTTGATTCCCTGCAATACGTGCTTGCCACTTGCGGGTGCCGAAAACCTCATCGCGATCGAACTCCTGGGCCAGCAGGGTTTCGGGTTTACCGTCCGCGTCCTTGTCAAACGTGCCCAAAATACGGGGAATTCTTTGCTGAAAAACGGTCATCCGGTTTCCTTTTCGCGCAAAGATATACCCCCAGACGCTGCGATCGTAATAGGTGTTTACCGTTAGGTACAGGGTGCCGTCTTCATGGGGTTGCCACCATCCCAGGGCCAGGATCTGACCGGGATGATCGAGCTCAAGCGTGCTCAGCCGTTCGAGTTTGTCTGTGACCCGGTACAGGGTTACCTGCACCCCATCCGTGACCGCCAGGAGCTTTCCCTCTTTTGTGGGTATGAAATCAGCCATTTCCGTAGGCCGTGAAAAGTTGGCCAGGGTTTGAAGTTGCGGAAAGGACTCTTCAAACCGCACCGTCTGTCCGGAACCATGGGTTAATACGGGTTCCGGATCGAGTTCCGGCATTTTCAGGGCTGAGACGGTATGGATTTCGGCGGGCTCCACGGTGGATGTGGCTTGTGTGGGTTCTGACTCGGTTCCATAGGTATGAAGAAGTTCGAAATCCGGGCCTCGGACCTCCAGACGATCTTTTTGGAGGATAAAAATCAGGGAGTTGGCGTGGCCCTTTGCCGGTGAAGACGGTGTTGCGGGGCGAATCGCCTGGGATGGATCGTAATCCACCCATTCCAACTGGCGAATGGCGGACTGCAAGCGGGTGAACATATCCCGACCCCGGTCCGTGTAATCCCAGAACAGGGCCGGGACCTTGTTATACCGGAGGATGACATCGCCTTTTTCGGGTTCTTTGGAGCCGGGAAGCAGCCGGGCAAAGGAATAACCGGACTCGATCCGGGTTACGGCAAGCAATGTCTTTACTTTTCCGAGGTACCCGATAACCTTTCCGCTTACCGGGTGAACAATCTCTTTATCCTTGGAAGAGATACTGAAGACATCACCGGGCGAGATCCCGTTAGATGCGTCCAGGTCAATGATGTACTCTTCTCCGACCTGCTCAACCAAGTAACCGGAAATAGGTCTGAAATCTTGGGAGATCTTGTCCATGCTTATGCCGCCGTTTTGAGCGCTGCCATAAACGGGGATGGCCGCCAGAACCATAGCGGACAAAAGAAAAAACGTATGACATATACACCGTAAATTTAGCATATTTTCCCCACATAAAAAAAGGATTTGTGTTCATGGAGCCCTATCCCGAATATTTCATGAAAATTTTCAGGATAGGGTATATAAACTTTGCATGTAATGATGGTGTCATAATCTCGCAATGATAATTATTTGTCAAACGCTTTGTACCTCTTGTTTTTATTTTTTTTAATGGTGAATTAAGGTGATCCGTTTCGGTTCCTACAGGCAGGTGAGCGCAAACAGGCTGAAAAATAGTGTTAATTGAGATGATTTTGAGATGATAAGGGTAAAAACATTCAACATTATAACCTTGACTTTAAATTCCGATATTGTTTAATGGGGGAAATGGGACGGGGACAGAGCAACATACGGACAAGTTAGTTCGCTTCGCTCACAATTGGAATGATGGAACAATGGAATACTGGAATATTGGATCTTTTTTGCATCGCATTGAAAGAACTTAGGGGCTTCACCCCAATTGGCCTCCGGCCCTTAGGGCGGCTACAATTTTTGGGCCGTGCATGAAGTGCGTCACCACATAGAAAAATATAGCGGCAAGAGCCCTTTTTGCAAGGTCTATTTCGGCGGCCCGGATATGCCGGCATGCCGCTTGCGCGACTTGCTGTCAGAGTGTGTCGCCGCGGTTCCGCCCGGTGGATCCATTGATTGGGTGACCTACTATTTTCGTGACCGACGGCTGGCTGAGGAATTACTCCGGGCACACCGGCGAGGCGTTAAGGTCACCGTGACGCTGGAGAGACATCCTCGAACAGCGCATGCTAATGAAGCCGTGATTGCAATGTTATCCGGCCCGAACGGTCTAAGCGCAGGATTTCGTACCCTGTCCCTGCGGCGGGTGCCGATACCTTCCGGAATTATGTGGAAACCGCACTTGCACGAAAAGCTATATTGTTTTTCCCATCCGGTACCGTTAGCCTTTATCGGGTCCTTTAATCCGTCCGGAGATGGTTGCGAGGATGATCCTGCCATCATAGATGAGATCGGCGACCAGGACCGTGGGCACAATGCTCTGGTCGGGCTTGGGGACCCCATTTTGGTGGAGAGGCTGGTTGAACACGCCCGGTGGATTCACCGAGCACAATGTTCCATATTCCACCGTTTTTCGGCAATCGCAAACCGGGCGGTGCAGGGGGAAGATACCGACATTCATTTCTGGCCGCGGATACGCTCACACCCCGCGGTGCAGTTTCTTTTGCGCCTTGGAACGGGTGCACGGATACGCATTGCTGCGTCGCACATCAAAGGGTCGTCCGTTGTCAAATCCATCATACGGCTGGCCCGCAATGGCGCTGACGTGGAAATTTTGGCTGAGCCAACCTTAAGACGGGTTCCTGTGGCGGCGGAGCAGAGATTGACTCAAGCCGGAATCCCGTTTCGGCGCATTACCCACCCAGAGGGCCTTCCCATGCACAACAAATTCGTGTTGGCGGAGAAGGCTGACCAACGCTGGGTGATATTCGGCAGCTTTAACTGGACCATGCGCTCGTATTGGCTCAATTATGAGATCGGCGCCATTTCCACCAATGATCAACTGTTTGACGCGTTTGCCAAGCGCTGGGAGGTCCTGGCGGCTCGGGGAGATTAAAACCTTTATGGCCACGTTAGCTTCAACCCTCATGATTCCGGTGGAGACGCAAGTCCGCGAGATGGATGCTAAACTCCTGCTGGGTTGCCTTGCGGCGGAGAGCGGTTTCCCCGTCATTATCGGCTCACGGGCCTTTCTCCATTTTCGAGTCGGCGCGATTCCGAGGGGGGTTTATCTGGCCAAGAGCATTCGCATGTTAAGCGCTCGCATGTTCAACATTCTGCGCAAGCTGGGCCATGAAATCCTTGCATGGGATGAGGAAGGACTGTTGCGTGAAGCAGATGCCGAATATTACCGCTGGCGCCTTTCACCGGTCACCATGCGGCAAGTCTCCCACCTGATCGCGTGGGGCCCGGACGACGCCCGCACCTTTCGTGACTACCCGGGCTATCACGGTGCGCCAATCCATATCACTGGAAATCCCCGCATTGACTTGATGCGGCCGGAACTTCGTGAATTTTACCGCCCCGAGGTAGAATCAATTCGCGAACGGTTCGGGGACTTCGTACTGGTGAATACGAACTTCAGCAAGGTCAACCATTTCTATCCGGAACTCAGTGAACTCAAAAAGGCCATTGCGGCCGAGGGGACCCAAGGGGCGAATCAATTCGATATAGGAAAAGGCCGGCACAAACTTGCCCTTTTCGAACATTTTCAAGGGATGCTGCCCTCCCTGTGCGAAACACTGAGCAATTGCAATGTGGTTGTCCGGCCTCATCCTGCAGAGAACCACGGGCCCTGGGTTGACATGGCCAAACGCTGCGGCAATCTGCACGTTGCAAACGACGGAAACGTCATTCCGTGGCTCATGGCAGCACGGGCATTGATTGCGAACGGTTGTACCACTCAGGTGGAAGCCGCAGTGCTCGGCAGGCCGACAGTGAGCTACCAGCCGGTGAGGGCAGAGGAATTTGACTTTGAACTGCCGAATTCTCTGGGGCTGCGTGTCTTCTCGCTCGATGAGCTGTGTACCACGATTCGTGTCATGGCAAAAGGAGAGCTCGGTCCGCTTGATTACGCTGATCGCCGAAAGATTTTAGATCAACACATTGCGGCCCTGGACGGCCCATTAGCCGCGGAACGTATCGTCCGAGTCCTGGAGGCCGAAGGCTACAATAGAAGGCAACCCCTGGCCGCACCCATAAGCGACTATATTCAGGGCTGGAGCCACAACAATCTGCGGACAATGGTGAAACGTATCAATATGCGGCGCCCGGGACATCGGAATAACCTGGCGTACCATGCTCACCGTTTCCCGGATATCTCCGTGGCGGAAATCATGAGAAGAGTCAAGCGCATGAGAAAACTGCTGAACCGCTTTGAAACCATTAAGGTGATACAGATGTCTAAGCATATATTCAGGATCAGAACTTAGCTCGCTTCGCTCACAACTGGAATATTGGAATATTGGAATGCTGGAATAATGGGTTCTGGGCCTCCGGCTCAGAGAGATAATACTATGTTGGGTTAATGGTAAAATTTGTATTGACGATAAAACTAAAAATGGATAATATCCTTTTAAAAACCAACCTTCCATTATTCCATTATTCCATTATTCCATTATTCCATATTCAAGGAAGGCATTCAAGCCTCAAAAAATATTCTATATTTTCATTAAGTTGTAGAATTTCCGAGACATATAATTAGCCGGGTCATGGAAAGGATTTTCTGACAATCGACTTTGACCCAGTACGGTATCCGTAAAAAAGGAGAGATTTTCGTGTACAAAGTAATAATTTATGGCGCCGGTTCTATCGGCAACCATCTGGCCCATGCCTGCCGCGCTAAGGGATGGGACGTGCTCATGTGCGATATCGACCCTAAAGCACTGGAGCGAACACGCGAAAACATATATCCGTCCCGTTATGGACGTTGGGATCCGGGCATACGGCTTTCGATGCCGGATGCGCTCTTGGATGAAGATTTTGATGTGGCCATCATCGGCACCCCGCCCGATACCCACATGGGCCTGGCAAGCCATGTGTTAGAAAACAGTCCGCCTAAGGTATTGCTTGTTGAAAAACCGCTATGCGCCCCTTCTCTCCAAGGGGTTGGGAAGATTGTTAAACTGCAAAAGGCCACCGGATCCTTCGTTGCCGCTGGCTACAACCACACGTTGACCGTGAACTCCGGGCGTGCGGCCCGAATTCTTGCAGGTAATACCATGGGCA
>CAZDAB010000166.1:0-7020 GCA_964502855.1 uncultured Desulfobacteraceae bacterium
TCGTTGCACGATTTTATTTCTCATTTTGATATAATATCATTTTGAGAAATTTTATTAAACACGCCAAGAATCCAAAAACGGTTGTTACCTGAATTTTGCACGAATCGGAGAATTTCATATGCAAGGCACTTAAGGGTGAAGCCATAGTGAACTATTGCGAACCCTTAATAACGCAGCAGATGAAATCCTCAGGTTCGCCCAAAGGGCAGACAATCTTGAAGTAATAATGGAAGAAATTCCTAAAAAACCAAACATGTTAAAAAAAACAGTCTCGAAATTAATTGTAACCATTTGTTATCAGAGTATTGTACTTAAAGTTTCAAGATTGTCTGTGCAAGATTCAGGTGTTAATTTTTTATCCCTAACCGAGAGAAGAAACGTGAGAGATTAGAAAGAAAGAGGCCAAAGAAAAATACAGAAAGGAAAGAACGGCCATAACGGGTTCTGTTCAGATGCTATTGGCCGCATAACAAAGTCTCCTTCTTGCAGGTTGTTATTTGCTTATAGAATAAAACTATAGTTTTGTTTTGTCAACTATAGTTTTTGTTTTTAAACTATTGTTTTTTTATATTAACTATAGTTTTCAGTTCCGAACTATAGTTAATTATGGTAAAATTGACCTAAAAAGGCAGGCAAAATGCTTAAATTTGATGAAAAACAACCCAGGTTTTTATAAAAAAACCGGCCTGAATCACAAGCCGGAATCTTTATCCCATTTTTTAAGATTAAATAGATAGCGTCCTCTATTTCACCCTCGTATCATTGCAGGATGATAGGAAAAAAAGTGATAATGAGGGTAAAATAAACAAGATTGATGTCCCCCAAAAATCGTTTGAAAAAGATGGTGTCCTTCAAAATGAATAGAAAATTTAATGTAAATATATATTGATATTAATATGATAGAGACCAACCCTTCTAATAAAAAAGTAAAAATAGTTACATAAAAACGATCTTTTCCGCCATCTAACATAATATATATTATATATGCAAGACACCGTGCCAAAAATCCCTTCTGTTTTCATTTACCAGGCTTCCTAATACTATTTAAAATCGATAAAACAATCTGGCCAAAAATGAAAAAAACCATGGAGAAAAATATGAACAGGATGGACGACTGGATAGAATCAAGGCTGATGAACGCAAAGAAAAATAAGAGTGCGGTCAGCACGAAAGATTTGATCGCAGAGATCAGCATAACATTTAATCTGAAGACAAGTCGGCAGTCAATAAGGAACCTGAAGGAAAAAATCAAAACCGTACGAAATCGAGTAAACAAAAAATACGCCAGGCAGAAACAAACATGTGAAAGGTATGCCCGGAAACTGTTCGTGCCGAATGTGATGATACAGCGATGGGTGGAGAACGGGCTGTTCCCCATACAAAACCCCAGAAAGATCGAAAGAATAATGAAGGTCATCGAGGAGAGGGATTATTTCAGGGAGGTGCTAAGTGATCAGGAGGGCGGTTTTACAATTCCTATAGAAAAAGGAACGCGACTGATAAAGTGACGTCATGGGCACGGACCCGCAAAAAGTATTTCTTTTTGCGGGTATAAGTAGCAACTCAGGGGGTATATCGAAAAAACTTTCAACGCTTTATTATCAGGGATCAGCGTTCAGTTATTCGTTTGTATTAATTTCTCTACAAGTCGGTAAACTGTTGTACCTGTATTTCTGGGCCAATCAGTGCAGGGCGGCCTATCTTTCAGCTTGGCTCGTCTAATTGCATCGTGAATTCTTGTCCGAAGTTTATCCTCCTCAACATGGCTTTTTTCAAAATGCGGCAGATAACGTTTCAAGCGGTCCGTACATTGTCTGGAGTTGGTAATTCCTGTGCCATCCTCAAAATGAAGTAGCAGCCAATATTCAAACTTAGGATTACTGACAGCCAAGCCGTAACAGCTATTTGTCTGGCTCCATTCATGAAGCTGAATGAGCTGATCCTCAGGCCATTGATCCTGATCTACAATCAACCATGCCTCATCTCCATCTTTTAAACGATTGGCCTGCAGATAATCTTTCATGAGTTTGAGAACCTGTCCGGGCGAGTTTTGTTTAGCCCCTTTAAGACACTTCACATGAATCACTGTATTGTCATTGTTGAACATGTTGAAATAGAGGGGTTCCGTCTTTGCCCCTTCCGTGGCTACAACAAATATCTTGCGATAGCGGCGAAGCCCAAGCGGACGCTTAAATTTTCGTCGCCCTTTGTGCTTCATTAGAGGTTATCTCCAGATGGTTTGCAGGTATCCATGAATACACCACCTATCAGAATGTGTGGCACTCCCCCCAAACGCCCCTGCAAATAGCTTTTTCGAATATCCTTATCATATCGCACATCTTTATATTCACTGAACGACACCAAGGAGGACTCTCCTTGGGGGGTTCGTTCCACAACCCACATTTCATCCCGGCGAAACAGCTTCTGATCCATCAACAGCACATCGTGAGTCGTAAATAGCAATTGTGAACGTGTATCTGGTCCGCTACAGCTAAGATACCCTTCAAGAAGTTGCCGGATCAGTAAAGTATGAAGACTTCGATCTAACTCGTCAATCACATAAACGTTTGAAGAGTCGGTCGTTGCAGCCGACAGAAATGCCGGGAGCAGGTCAATAACCCTCTGAGATCCATCCGACTCTTGGCGCATCTCAAATTTGACCTCGCTCCCGTCTTGTCGCTGATGGTAGGTAACTAATTTTTTTGCCGTTAGTTCTCCATCTTTACGGGTGATTACAAAGCGTTCAGCCATTGGATCTGCAAGAAGCCGGACCGTTTTCCCCTCAGTGACATCTTCCTGCAACTTCGCCCTTAAAGGCTCCGGTAATGGCAAGTTGTCGAAGGGCACATCTTCACCACCCAAATGAGCTATCCCGGTATCCAACTTAGGAAGCATCTCATTCATGGTAATATACAGTGGGTGGTTTTCTTGAATGAATTGCTCAAAGGGTTCAAACCGGGAATCCGGGGCAATGAGAACAAGCTTATCACGAAACCACTCATAGATGGCCTTAAAATTTTCAACCTTCTGATTTACAGAGTTTGTCAGGAATAGCTGGTTGTCACGTGTCCCTTGAAAGACGAAATTCAAGAATTGATCTTTTTTTAATGACTTTTCAAATTGTATATCGTTGCCTATTCTTTCATAAAGTACTCGCTCGCTCACACTTGAAATTTCCGTGAGTTTTTCCTCAAGAACCTCTTTGCGGGATACAGCAAAGCGGAATTCATATACCGTTTCATTGACCAGCAGTTCAAACAAAAACCGGCTCGGCTTAGTTGTACCATTCGGATCTATGCGGCAAGGTTCTACCGGGATCATCCCATCCGGCTGAGTTCCTTTGACAACGAGATTCTTAGCGAAACTCAACGCTTTAAAGAAATTGGTTTTCCCTGAGGCATTTCCGCCATAAACTGCAGCGATAGGCAATACTCGCATCTGATATTTTTTTACACGAGAAATACGATCTCCATGTTGGCGTTCACGGCTTGCTACCATGGAAAAAGTCGCACTCTCCCGAAACGACATCCAGTTTTCGATGGTGAACTTAATTAGCATATCCATCTCCTTAGAGATATTTTCTCTTTAATAGATATTTTTTATGAAAAATAAAAAAAATTGTCAATAATAAATGAGAAAATTTCACTTAAAATGTGGAATTAAGAGAGATGTGCAATTTTGACAAAATAAGAGGCAGATCATCCCCTAAATCAAAAAATAAAAACTGGAAAAGGCCTAAGAATCGGTTAAGTTTGATTAAATACACCTCCGTCTTGTGCATGAAAATCGGCCCGGATTTCAAGCCGGGCTCTTTATCCCATTGTTAAAAAAATAAATAGATAGTGTCCTCTATATCACCCTCGTATCTCTTTAAAATGATAGCAAATAAAATGATGATACGGATAAAACAAAGGAGAAAAATGTCGTTCAAAAATCGTTTGAAAAAGATGGTGTCCTTCAAAATGAATAGAAAATTTAATGTAAATATATATTGATATTAATATGATAGAGACCAACCCTTCTAATAAAAAAGTAAAAATAGTTACATAAAAACGATCTTTTCCGCCATCTAACATAATATATATTATATATGCAAGACACCGTGCCAAAAATCCCTTCTGTTTTCATTTACCAGGCTTCCTAATACTATTTAAAATCGATAAAACAATCTGGCCAAAAATGAAAAAAAGTGCGGAGGGAAATATGAACAGGATAGATAACTGGATAGAGGCACGGCTGATGAACGCTAAAAAAAGGAGCGCATCTGATAAAGTAACGTCATGGGCACGGCCCGCAAAAAGTATTTCTTTTTGCGGGTATTAACAGTAACTCATGGTCACATTGGGCAAACCTTTAACGCTTTATTATCAGGGATCAGCTCATCTGATATGATAGTTCCAATCCGAGCGCAAAAAGTATTTCTTTTTGCGCTATTACAGATGAGTCCGGATGAAACGGGAATCCCAGCACGACCGCAGCGTTACTCGATCGGATTACACACAAAGAGCATGAGATTAAACTATAGTTTCCGAGATGCCGGTTCAAAGAAACCCTTAAGAAAAGCAATTAAACGAAATAAAAATTAACGATGACCATTTTTTTATCCAAATTATAAAGGGGTGAAAATTGTGTTCACACCCAACCTCATTCCCAATAAGGTTGTAATAAAAACGGGGTCCTTAATGATAAAAAATCAGACTTATGTTATAAGATTAAATTTTTCCGTCTCATATATGACAAGTTTTGCAATTTGGAAAAAATTTTACAAAGTATTGACAGAGGATATCAGTTCAAGATACATAGGGGAAAAATCCATTTATTAAACATATAATATAATATCAATATATTAAACTAAATAAAGAATACCAAATAATTCATATTCCCCATCACAAAAATTATTGGTATGATATTTGCTTCCTAATATCCCTGTATTATCATTATTTTATAAGAGGATTAGTTCATTATACATTAAGGATTAAAAATGATTATTACCAACCATAGAGAAAAAATAATAAATGCAATAATTTATTTTGCCAATAATACGAAATATTGTGGAAAAACGAAACTGCTAAAACTTTTATATTTTTTAGATTTTCGGCATTTTAAAGAAACCGGTAAATCCGTAACTGGTTTAGATTATTACGCGTGGAATATGGGACCCGTTCCAAAGGATATATTTGAAGAGCTTTCTGAAAATATGAAGCCGGATCTTAAGAAGGCCATCCATGAATTACCAAAAGAAGGGTTTCAAAAGATCCGGCCTAAACAGAAATTTGATCCAAAATATTTTTCCGGCCATGAGATGAAGCTGCTTGAAGAGTTATCATTTATTTTCAAGGATGCAAAGGCTGACGATATGGTCGAATCAACACATTTGAAAAATGAACCGTGGGATCGGACTCTAAAAGAAAAAGGCGAATTTCAAAAAATTGATTACATGCTTGCTATTGACTGTGAGATTGGAAGCATGTCTTACAATGAAGCCCAGGAGCGCCTAAAAGAAAGATTGGAGATGATAAAAATATTCGGAGTGGCATAAATTGAAGACCCGGGGGGCAATTTATCATCACAAACAATTAATTTTTCATAATGGATTTAGCGGCAAAAAATATTTGATATTGCTCAACTCGCCAGGAAAGAACGAACCCTACCTGTTTGTTAAAACTACTTCTCAAAAAAAAGACAAACCTACAACACCTGGCTGCATCAAAAAGCACAGCCTCTTTTTTATCCCAGCAGGCAAAACCTTCTTTAAATTGGATACCTGGGTTCAGCTCTATGAAAATTATCCGATCTTTCCCCAGGACATCGATACGAACAAAGATATTACCATCGAGGGAAGTCTTGATGTTAAAATGATTGACGATATCGTTAATTGTTTGTTTGAATGCGAGGAAGATAATATTTCATCTATCTTTAAAGAACTTCTACGCCCTCCTATACATGATTCCCTGCTTAAACTTAAAGAAAAGTTCGATAAAAACCGTTGATCGTCATGCATTTCTCAGTGGGACTTTCGGTCATATAATTATTCTTTTGATACATTCCTAAAAAAATTGTGCTCAATAGCCACTCTCTCCCATCTTTGAATCAACCTGCTGCCGGCAAGCCGAGTTATTCCCAAGCTGTCAGTGAACGAGTTAATATGTATCAAAACTATTTTTTATTCAAAATAGGAAGGGGTCAAAATTGGCTTCTCGTGAGGGTCAATTTTGGGTTGATGTTTCCATAGCTTGTCATGAGCACACAAAAGGGTCAAACTGAGATACTAATCTATATGTCCTCATTGCCATTCTCTTCAAACACTGAGAATATTTCGTGTATCGTTTGCCGTCAATATCTTGGAGAACTCTGAAATCTTAATGCTATGCACCAGGCGCTTCGGAAGCCGCGCTTTGCGCGGGTTTCGAAGTCGCTTCTGCATGCATTTGTTGGCCGCTATGGTTTCTTTCGTTTCAGCCAGAAATCGAACGAACGCCCAGGGACGAAGATATCAATACCGACCGAGGGCTCCTTCAAGGGGTTCGCCACAACATGCGGTTCATCCCCCGGGATATACACTGCGTCGTTCTCGGAAAGCTCTTGCTCATCGTCATCAGTTGTGATGGTCAGTTTGCCCTTTAGTACGATAAGAACCTGTGCATTCGGGTGTTCATGTCGAGGCGAGGCATGGCCGGCGGGTTTGACGAAGTGCTCTATGGAGATGTTCTCCTGACTGCATAAGCTCACGCGTCTCCAGTCTTTTTCCGGTTCATAGCTTTCAGCATTATCAAAGCGGATCACTTCCATCTGATGTGTTCCTTTCTGTAGCCAACTAATAAGTGAGTGGAGATAATCCTTGCATATTAGATATTAGAATGAATTTACAGATATTGAGATTACCTCACAAAAATCGGACTTGTCAAAACCTTTGATCACTTGGAGAGATCCAAACTTTTGAGACAGGCCAAATCCGTGAGATCATCATTAGGTATCTCAACTTTGCTTCTTTCTCAGATATATATTTGGAAGACAGAATAT
>CAZDAB010000167.1:0-6995 GCA_964502855.1 uncultured Desulfobacteraceae bacterium
TGGATTTTTTACCCAACAGCCCCACTTTGAGAAATTTTGGCAGAAATCAAGGGTGCGGAAGCGCATGCTTTGTCCTTCCCATGGAAGACAGTAGACGAAGTATTTTTAAAACACTTTCTGACGCCGTGGATGTGCAGGCGCACGGAGGTGGAACCGGTATGAGTTTTTCAAATCTTCGTCCCAAAGGAGACCGGATTGCCTCAACCGGTGGAAAGGCTTCAGGCCCCCTCTCTTTCATAGAAATCTTCGATTTCACCATCGGAGATATCATAAAACAAGGAGGCACCCGGGATGGAGCCAATATGGGGATCCTTAGGGTTGATCATCCTGATATTGAGAGTTTCTTAACCGCCAAGATTCTGGAGGGAGAGCTGAAGAATTTCAATTTGTCTGTGGGCATCACAGATGCTTTTATGAAAGATGTTGAAAATGACAGGGAGTATCATCTGGTTTTTAATGACAAAATTTACAAAACCCTTTCTGCACGGGAGATTTGGGAAACAATTGTTGACGGCGCCTGGAGAAACGGAGAGCCGGGCATCGTCTTTTTAGATACCATTAACAGAAACAATCCGTTGCGTCCAATGGGTGAAATTGAGGCCACAAACCCATGCGGAGAGCAGCCGCTGTTGCCTTACAGCTCTTGTAATCTTGGATCCATAAATCTTTCTCGGATGGTCAGTGGGGATTGGGTAAAAGGAAAAGCAAAAATTGATTGGGAAAAACTGCGTAAAACCGCCCAGATCGGCGTACGTTTTCTCGATTCGGTAATCACTGTAAATAATTATCCTATTACGGAAATCGAAAAAATGACCTTAAAAACCAGACAGATCGGCCTGGGGATCATGGGCTTTGCCGACATGTGCATCAAGCTTCACATTCGATACGGATTCGATGAGTCTGTCAATCTGGCGAAAGAAATAATGACCTTTATCTACAATATTGCCAATGAAACTTCCATTGGATTGGGCAATGAAAAAGGTGCGGCGCCGGTTTATGATGAATATGAGTTTTCCATTCCCAAAAGACGCAATGGCACGCTTACAACCGTTGCCCCTACCGGTACAATTTCACTGATTGCGAACTGTTCATCGGGGTGTGAACCGAATTTTGCATTTAACTATACCAAGGAGTGTCTGGAGGGAGAAAAGCTTAACATGGTTCCTGATGTGGTTCGGGAATGGTATGAAAAAAAGGGAACCGAATCCTTGCCTGATTTTTTTGTCACGACCAATGATGTTTCCGTTGAAGAGCACATTATGATACAGGCTGCATTTCAGGACAACGGCGTTGACTCAAGCGTTTCAAAAACGATCAATGCACCATACAACACCGATAAATCCGAAATTTCCCAAGCCTTTTTCAAAGCATGGAAAATGGGATGCAAAGGGATCACATTTTACCGGGACGGTTCCCGCGATGTCCAAGCTTTGTATACAAAAAAGGAAAAACAAGAACCTGAAAAAGCAGCTAAATTAGATAGAGGAGAACTCAAACATCGTCCCAGGGCGACCACCGGACCGAGTCTGAAAATGAAAACTGCCTGCGGAAAACTTTATGTGGATCCTCATTTTGACAAAGACGGAGTGGTTGAAGTTTTCATCAGAACCGTAGGTGGTGGCTGTGCGGCGAACACCAAGGCGCTGGGTGTGCTTTTGTCTTACTGTCTCCGGGCCGGTGTATCTACTGAAAAGATAATACGCTCCATGAAATCTATCCATTGTCCTGCCTGTACAAAGGCAATTTCCGCAGGAAAAGATGTGGAAGTAAACAGTTGTGCGGCCGGAATGGGCAAAGCACTTGAGGTTGCCATAGAGAATGCGGACTTGTACCGTAAAGTTGCAAAACGGATTCAAGATGCAGACATTCATTTTAACGAGCATCATACGCCAAAAATCAAAGATAGTTGCTGCCCGGATTGCGGTGCACCGGTTCATCGGGCCGAAGGTTGTATGGTTTGCTCCAGCATGGAGTGTGGGTGGACCCGGTGCTAGCGGGATTTTTTTTCGTCAAACCCACACCAGGTTGTAATGTTTTCTACGGGTTCGCGATGACTTACCAGTTTATTGGCAGGGAAATCCCGATTGGGATAACCCATGGCAATAGAAATTATCGTTCGCTTTGATTCCGGTATGCCTGCAAGTTTGTGCAACACCTCGGGATACGTTATGCCCTGATTTACAATGCAGGTGCCCAGACCATAGCTCAGTGCAGCCAGGCAGATGGTCTGCGTTACAGCACCGATATCGAATAATGGCCTGGGGTAGTGCAGCGATTGATCAACCGAGATAATGATAACTGCCGGTGCATTAAAATATCGGAACCCTCGCTCCATCCATCGGTCCCGTTTCTCCTTATCATTTCTGGGTATCTCCATGAGCTGAAAAATCTGTTTGGCAATTTCAATCTGACGCCGTCGATAGACGCTTCCCGGAGGCCACCCCTTACTGTGAAGGTCGGGATGGGATGGCGCCCCGGCATTAAGCTTTTCAATATTGGCCTGTCTGATATTATCAAGAACATCCCCTGCGATAATGGTAAATTCCCATGGCTGGCTATTCTCTGCTGAAGGGGCACGGGAGGCTATTTCCAGGATTTGGCTCAAAATGGTTTTCGACACCGGGTCGGGCTTAAAGTCTCTGATACTCTTTCGCATTCTGATGGCTTCTATGATATTCACAATTCTGCTCCTTATTTAGTGTCCATCCAGAAATGAGGATTTTTGTTCAAGATCAAGGCATGTGAAAAAAATAACCACCCCGGTACGATCTGCCGGCCCTGTCCATGTATTTTCACGGGGACCAACGGGGCAGGCCGGCATATATTTAATATTCCGAGAATTTATTCGCCACCGAACTTTGGCGAATTAATTTTTTAAACATAATAAGTTTTAACCTTTTCCGTTGACAGGAAAGCGACTTTTGCTTAAAGTGAATCGTATTCAGAATATACACTTGCCTTATTTTTATTTCAATTTTTAATTTTATAGAGAGGTGCCTTAAAATGACGAATAAATGGGTATATCTTTTCGGTGAGGTTGAAGAAGCAGAAGATCATGTGGGTGGTGATTGGGAAAACGTGAGGGGATTGTTAGGCGGCAAAGGAGCCAATTTAGCGGAAATGGTACGTATTGATATACCGGTTCCCCCCGGCTTTACCATAACTACCGAGGCTTGCAATGCCTATTTGGCGGCGGGCGGCACCTTTCCAGAGGGGCTGAGGGGTCAGATAGAGAAGGCCATGCACACTGTCGAAGCTGCCACCGGTAAGAAATTCGGCGACCCAAAGAATCCATTATTGATTTCATGCCGCAGCGGCGGCAAGTTCTCCATGCCGGGCATGATGGACACGGTGCTCAACATCGGTCTCAACGACGAAACCGCCATGGGCATGATCGAATTAACCGGCGATGAACGCTTTGTGTACGATTCTTATCGCCGTTTGGTGCAAATGTTCGGCAGTGTTGTAATGGGTGCGCCTGATGAGGCTTTTGAAGAAGTCATTACCGAAGCCCGGCGTAAAGCAGGTGTCAAAACCGACACGGAGTTGACGTCCGATGCCTGGAAGGACGTGACTGACAAATTTAAATCCATTTTCAGACGATTTGCAAACCGCAATTTTCCAACCGATCCAAAGGAGCAACTGCTTTTGGCCACCGAAGCGGTTTTCAAGAGCTGGAACGGTAAACGGGCGGTTGACTATCGCAATGCTGTTGGTATTCCACATGATCTGGGTACCGCGGTCAGTATTCAGACCATGGTTTTTGGCAACATGGGCAATGACAGTGCCACCGGTGTTGCCTTGACGCGCAACGGGACCACCGGAGAAAATCTCATAGAAGGCGATTATCTTACCAATGCACAGGGGGAGGACGTGGTTGCCGGGATACGCCTGACTTATGATATTGCAAAACTCAAAGAGGAAATGCCCACGGCCTATGACGAATTCGAGCAGATCACCAGGAACCTGGAGAAGCACTATCGTGAGATGCAAGATGTTGAGTTTACCATTGAAAAAAGCAAACTGTGGATGCTGCAGACGCGCAACGGCAAGCGTACGGCCCAGGCCGCTGTTCGAATAGCGGTTGATATGGTGGAAGAAGGTTTGATTACACGGGAAGAAGCGGTTATGCGTGTTTCTCCCGAGCAGGTTGATTTTTTTCTTCATCCGCAATTTGACCGTGAAGCCATCAAAAAGGCCAAAGCTTCAGGCGAAATGCTGGCCATCGGCCTTAATGTTTCGCCGGGCGCGGCATATGGCGTGGTTGCCCTTGACGCCGATATCGCCGAAGCATGGGCCAAGAAAGAAGGCAAAGAAGTCATCATGGTACGTCCTGAAACGCGTCCGGACGACGTACACGGCATGCTGGCTGCCCAGGGGATTCTTACCAGCCGGGGGGGTCGAACCAGCCATGCAGCTTTGGTTGCCCGGCAGTTCGGCAAGCCGGCTGTAGTGGGGGTTTCGGAACTCAAAATCGATATGGCTCATCGCCAGATGAGCGTAAACGATCAAATTATCAAAGAAGGTGACTGGATCTCCATTGACGGTACTGTAGGCGAAGTTTACGTGGGTAAGCTCAAGACCATGGTGCCTGACATTAAAGATCCGTGGCTGATGAAAATACTCTCTTGGGCGGATGAGTTTCGTCGTTTGGGCGTCTGGACCAACGCCGACTATCCGGCCGACGCTCAACGCGCACGGGATTACGGCGCAGAAGGGATCGGCCTGTGCCGCACAGAGCACATGTTTTTTGAGGCCGAGCGACTCCCCTTTGTGCAAAAGATGATCATGACGGATTTGCCGAGTGAACGGCGCGAGGCGCTCGATGCGCTGCTCCCCTTTCAGCGGGAAGACTTTGCCGGCCTTTTCCGTGTGATGGACGGCCTGCCGGTCATCATTCGCCTGATCGATCCGCCCTTGCACGAATTTTTACCCAACTATGTAGACCTGATGCGAGATTTGACCGACTGGAAGATTCGTCTGAAAGAGGCCAGCACTCTTGAGGAAATCGACAAGCTGTTGGATCAAATCGCCAAAGAAGAAACAATACTTAAACGGGTCGAAAGTCTGCATGAATCCAATCCCATGCTGGGTCTGCGCGGTGTACGCCTGGGGATTCACATTCCGGAACTGACCTCCATGCAAGTTCGTGCCATCTTTGAGGCCGCGTGTATGGTGGCCAAAGAGGGCATCGACGTGCACCCCGAGGTGATGATCCCCCTGACCAGCCATGTGAACGAGCTAAAAGTTCAGCGAAAGGCCCTTGAGGCCGAGGCCAAGAAGGTTATGAAAGAACAGGGCATTAAGCCGAAATACAAGTTCGGAACCATGATCGAAATACCCCGTGCCGCCCTTACCTGCGACCAGATCGCCGAATATGCCGCCTTTATATCTTTTGGAACCAATGATCTGACCCAGACCACCTTCGGGATATCCAGAGACGATGCCGAAGCCGGGTTTTTGATTGAATACATGGAAAAAGAAATCTTGCCGGAGAATCCTTTTGCGGTTATCGACCGGGACGGCGTGGGCCTGCTTATGAAAATGGCGGTTGAAAAAGGTCGGGCCGTAAGACCCGACCTGGAATGCGGTATTTGTGGCGAACACGGAGGTGATCCCGAATCCATTCAGTTATGCCATGAGTTGGGGTTAACGTATGTTTCGTGCTCCCCGTTTCGAATACCTGTCGCACGTCTTGCTGCCGCGCATGCAGCACTGCGTGACAAAAAAACTTAATCCAGATTTTAGGTTTAAGGAGGAAGTGTACCATGGCACTTTTTCTGGTTCAGCACGGCAAGAGTTTGCCCAAGGATCAAGATCCGAAAAAGGGTCTTTCACAAGAGGGTGTCGCTGAAACAAAGCGCATCGCAGAAGTGGCCAAAGCATACGACGTTCTTGTGTCAGGCATAACTCACAGCGGTAAAACCAGGGCTCGCCAGACCGCTGAGATCTTTGAATCTATCCTAAAACCTGAACAAGGGATACAAGAAAGCAGCGGGTTGAATCCTATAGATGATGTCACCGCTTTTGCCGATAAATTAGACAGCACGGCAAATCAGATGCTTGTCGGTCACCTGCCTTTTATGGAAAGGATGACGTCATATCTAATAACAGGATCCATCGAAAAGCCGGTCTTTAAATTCCAAAACAGCGGCATCGTATGCCTGGACAAATACCCGACCACCTCTTTCTGGGTAATCAAATGGACCCTTATGCCCAATATCGGGTAATACCGAACTTAGGGGCTTCGCCCCAATTGGAATAATGGAATGATGGAGTAATGGAATGATGGGTTTGAAGGAGTTTTTTACAATTAAAATGGTTTATTTCCGCCATTACTTCCAATATTCCAGCATTCCATTTTGATGACACAAACAGGTCGCCATTAATAAACCTGTATTTTCGAAAAGTTGTAGAAATTCCGAGACGTAATTATAAGGCCGATCTCGATTTCTCGACATATTTTCGTATGCCGTTTACTATACCCTCGCACAAATGATCCTGATAACTTGCACTGCGCAATCGTTTGCATTCCCTGGGATTGCTGATAAACGACGTTTCTATCAATATGGCGGGCATCCGTGCACCGAGAAGCACATAAAAAGGCGCCTTTTTAACCCCTCTGTTTTTGATATGAGTGTATCTTGGTGTTAAATAATTATACGAAGAATCCTGTATATAACTTGCCAGGAGGCTGGATTCATCAATTTTCGTATTTTGCATAATATCTGTTAAAATGCTTTGCAGATCACTGATGTTCTTTGTTGAAGTGGCATTTTCACGGGCGGCATAAGTTATCTCTGAATTATCTGTGGCCAGATTCAGGACATAGGTTTCAATTCCGTATGTGCTTTGATTTGCGGAATCATTGGTATGTACGGATATAAAAAGGTCTGCATTTTTTGTGTTTGCTATTGCAGTGCGTTCTTCAAGTGTAAGATAGGCGTCGCTATTCCGGGTCATGAGAACCTCGTATGGAAGTTTTTTCCGGATTT
>CAZDAB010000168.1:0-6992 GCA_964502855.1 uncultured Desulfobacteraceae bacterium
TTTTCGACAATCAGGTATTAAAAAGCCACCGTGCCATGGCCGCTGTTTTAGGGGTCATTCTGAAACTTCCGCCCATTAAACAGGCCATGGCCCGTCAACAAGTGAAATCGGTTTATCTCGAAGCGCTGGTCAGTCGGTTGAATCTATAGTCCACCTGATAACCTCCGAACGGGCACTGATTCGGTTTTCAACGCGTGTTATTACTATGGTCCGGGGGAAACCTTCAGGCGCTTTTGTTTTTGAAAGGGGGAATCTTATCACACAGGCGTGAAAAATATACGGTTAGACCTCTTGCCGGGCACACACAAGGTGCTCAGGCGGGCGACAATTTTTTGAGGCATACCCAACCAGTAACCGTCAGACCGATCTTTCAGTCTTTAGGTAAAGGAAAATAACGACAGCAACATAAACAATAGTGATGCCGAAAATGATATACACTAACATGTCATTTCTCCTAAATATATCGTATATCGGCAAATATACTTAAAATCTTAAGCCCTCGGGTTAAACGCGTACGGCTGAAAAGGGTGCCCTGGCTCCTGACCGGGGATAAATTCAGGGAGGAAATGATAGGATTTATGAGCGATAGTGTTAGAAAAAAATAAAAAAGCCTATCACTTGCATGATAGGCTTCTATTAAAATGGCGGGAGTGACGAGACTTGAACTCGCGACCTCCGGCTTGACAGGCCGGCGCTCTAACCAAAACTGAGCTACACCCCCAAATGGTAGGCGGAACAGGGCTTGAACCTGTGACCCTCGGCTTGTAAGGCCGATGCTCTCCCAACTGAGCTATCCGCCCTTATACCTTCCTAGCAGATTTTAGGTTATGCGAATTTTTAAAGCAGTGTACCGCTAACAATTTAGCAGCATGAAGTCAAGATTAAATTGTTTTGAAAAAATGACTGGTATAAATTTTATTTATATTAAAGCTGGCCGCTGCTCCAGATCAACTTCATTTTGCATTATGTCTAAAGGCACGTCGCTTTCTTTAAAAAGAGTATCCCCTTCACTTAAAACCAGCGAATGAGGCAAAACTTCGTCCATGTGCTCCAACAAAACAATTTCAACCTCTTTTAACACCGTGGGGGGTATATCCTTTAAATCCTTTTCGTTTTCTTTGGGAATAAGAACTTTCTTGACGCCACCTCTGTGAGCAGCCAGAATTTTCTCTTTTATTCCACCGATAGGCAGAACACGTCCTCTCAAGGTTATTTCACCCGTCATGGCAATATTGTGATAAACAGGTCTTTTCAGAAGAGCCGAAACCAGAGATGTGCACATTGAAATCCCTGCCGAAGGGCCGTCCTTTGGAATAGCGCCTTCAGGTATATGAATATGAATGTCAAATTTCCGGTAAAATTTTGTATCTATGTCGAGAAACTCGGCACGTGATCGCACATAGCTTACGGCTGCCTGAGCAGACTCTTTCATCACATCTCCGAGTTTGCCGGTCATAGTCAATTTTCCCCTGCCGGGCATAATCAGGGTTTCGACACAAAGCAATTCTCCACCCACCTGTGTCCAGGCAAGCCCGGTAACAATTCCGACTTGATCGTTTTCCTCTATTTGAAGCTCTTTGAAGCGCGGCGGCCCTAAGTATGTTTGCACGGATTTTGCAGTCACTTTAAAACCGTCGTGTTCTTTATCCTTTATCACTTTACGGGCGATTTTGCGGCAGATTGAAGAAATTTCGCGCTCAAGGTTTCTAACCCCTGATTCTCGTGTATATCTCCGGATAATTGTAAGAACAGCTTCCTTGGAAAAATGTACATTCTTATCTTTAAGTCCATTCATTCCGATCTGTTTGGATAAAAGAAAGTCTCTGGCGATATAATATTTTTCATATTCGGCATAGCCGGGCAAACGAATAATTTCCATTCTGTCCTGTAAGGGCAGCGGTATCTCAGGCAGCGTATTGGCTGTAGTAATAAAAAGAATGTCCGAAAGATCATAATCTACATCAAGATAATGGTCGTTAAAACTGTAATTCTGTTCCGGGTCAAGGACCTCTAAGAGAGCGGCCGAAGGATCGCCACGGAAATCCATACTCATTTTATCAACTTCATCAAGGCAAAATACCGGATTGTTAACACCGACTTTTTTAAGAGACTGAATAATCTTACCGGGCATTGCGCCAATATAGGTGCGCCGATGTCCCCGAATTTCAGCCTCATCCCGAACACCTCCCAGGGAAAGACGTACAAATTTTCTTCCCGTAGCTCTGGCAACAGATTGGGCCAAAGACGTTTTTCCCACACCGGGCGGCCCCACAAAACAAAGTATCGGCCCCCGGATCTTGTTGACCAAAGACTGGACGGCAAGGTATTCAAGAATGCGCTCCTTTGGCTTTTCCAGCCCGTAATGATCTTCTTCCAGTATTTTATCTGCTTCTTCAATATCTTTTCGGAATTTGCTCTTTTCAAACCAGGGAAGACTGATCAACCAATCAATATAGCCTCGAACCACCGTTGCTTCGGCCGACATAGGGGTCATCATCTTAAGTTTTTTTAACTCTTGTCTGACCTTGGCCGCAGCTTCCTTTGACATCCTTTTGCGTTTGATTCGCTTTTCAAGATCGTTCAGCTCGCTTCTATTGTCATCCTCCGTTCCGATCTCCTTTTTGATGGCCCGCATCTGTTCATTCAAATAATAATTCTTCTGGGTTTTTTCCATCTGTTTCTTGACACGGTTTTTTATCCTCTGATCCATCTTGAAAATATCGATCTCCATCTTTATCAGGCTCAAAAGAAGAGACAACCGCTCTTCCATAACAACCGCTTCCAACAGACGCTGTTTATCATCTATTTTAAAAGAAAAATGGGCCGCCACCGTATCCGCCAACTTTGAAGGATCTGAAATTTCAGAAACCGTTTTTACAAGATCTTTTGAGATATTTTTGTTTGCTTTAGCATATTCATGGAAACTATCATGAATCGCCCGGATCAGTGCCTCGCCCTCGGCCGGCAATATCTCAGTTTCAGCGATGGGTTTCAGCGCCACCTGCAAAAATTCCGGGTTTTTGATAAAACGGAATATAGAAGCCCTGGTTTTTCCTTCAATCAGCGCTTTTACCGTACCGTCCGGAAGCCGAAGAAGCTGCAATATCTTTGCAATGGTCCCGATATGGCTGATGTCTTTTTCCGTAGGGTTGTCAATACCCGCCTTTTTTTGAGTGGCAAGAAATACTCTTTTATCGTTGCTCATTGCATCGGAAAGGGCTTTCACAGATTTTGAACGCCCAACAAAAAGGGGTGCAACCATGTGTGGAAAGACCACGATATCTCTGAGCGGAAGTAACGGAAGCAGTAACTCCGGCACATCGGGATCATTATCTTTAAAAAATTTAGGCAAGTTAATCATGGTAATGTTATACCTCTAATCAGCTGTCTTGTGCTTGTTTTTTGGGCTGCTCGAATAAGAGAATGGGATCCTCTTTGTTGATCACCGTATCTTCCCCGATCACACACTCCTTTACATTCTCCATAGAAGGAATTTCATACATAATATCTATCATGGAGCTTTCTATAATGGCGCGAAGGCCCCTGGCACCGGATTTTCTTTTCAACGCCTCTTTGGCAATAGCTGAAAGGGCACTATCTGTAAATCTCAAGTTCACACCTTCCATTTCCATCAGCTTTGAAAACTGTTTTATAAGAGCATTTTTCGGCTCTTTGAGTATTCTTATCAAAGCAAGCTCATTCAATTCGGAAAGGGTTGCAATAACCGGCAGGCGACCTAAGAATTCAGGAATCAAACCGTATTTGATCAGATCCTCGGGCTGAACCATCTTCAGGGTTTCACCGATACTTTTTTCTTCCTGCTTTAAGATTTTGGCGCCAAAGCCCATAATTTTGGAGCCCAAACGCCGCTGAATAATTTGCTCGAGCCCGGTAAAGGTTCCCCCACAAATAAAAAGTATGTTAGAGGTATCAACCTTGACAAAATCCTGCTGTGGATGTTTTCGTCCTCCTTTGGGCGGTACACTGGCAGTAGTTCCTTCTATAATCTTCAATAATGCCTGCTGAACCCCCTCTCCGGAAACATCACGGGTAATGGACGGGTTATCGGATTTGCGTGCAATCTTGTCAATTTCATCAATGTAAACAATACCCCGCCTGGCTTTTTCCACATCGTAATCTGCGTTCTGGAGCAGGGAAAGGATGATATTTTCAACATCTTCACCCACATAGCCGGCCTCGGTCAGGCTGGTAGCATCAGCAATGGTAAACGGTACATTTAGAAATCGTGCAAGGGTCTGCGCCAGCAATGTCTTTCCACAGCCGGTGGGCCCAATAAGGAGGATATTGCTTTTCTGAATTTCCACCTCACTTGCTCTGATCGCAGAATCAAGACGCTTGTAATGATTATAAACAGCGACGGCAAGAATCTTTTTGGCCGCTTCCTGTTCAATCACGTAACCATCGAGCATTGCCTTTATCTCTTTTGGAAAAAGGAGCTGGTCCATACCGTCTATATCTTTTTCTCTTTCCTCTTCAATGATTTCACTGCATAGCTGTATGCATTCATCACAAATATATACCGCGGGACCGGCAATCAGTTTCTGCACCTCTTTCTGGTTTTTTCCACAAAACGAGCAAAAGAGATTGTCGCTCACATCCCCTTTTTTTGACATGTTAATCCTCCACCTTCTTATCTATTTTATCAAAATCATCTCTGTTCACGATAACGTGATCAACGATGCCGTATTCTTTGGCCTCTTGACCGGTCATAAAAAAATCACGGTCCGTATCAGACTGTATATGCTCTAAAGTTTTCCCCGTATGCACTACCAGAATTTGATTCAGGGTCTCCTTCATACGAAGGATCTCTTTGGCCTGGATTTCTATATCTGATGCCTGCCCCTGGAATCCCCCCATGGGTTGATGGATCAAAATCCTTGCATTTGGAAGGGTATAGCGCTTCCCTTTTGTACCGGCCGTCAGTAAAAGCGCCCCCATACTGGCTGCTTGTCCGATACATACGGTGGCAATATCCGGTTTAATGTACTGCATGGTATCATATACCGCCAAACCGGCTGTCACCACACCGCCGGGGGAATTGATGTAAAAATTGATATCCTTGTCAGGATCTTCGGATTCCAGGAACAAAAGTTGCGCGATCAAAAGATTTGCAACCTCATCAGTCATGGCAGTTCCAAGAAAAATGATTCTGTCTTTAAGAAGCCTTGAGTATATGTCATAGGCGCGTTCGCCTCTGCTGCTCTGCTCTATGACCATGGGTATTAATGGCACAAATCGTCTCCTTTATCACTTCGTATTTTTTATTCGTAACAACTTAGCTTCCCGAAATCGTTGAATTTAAATTTCAGATTGTTGCTCTAAGCTGGGTTCTACCTCTTCTATGATACTATTTTTAATTATAAGGTCTAACGCATTTTTTTCAAGTAGGGTCTGTTTAAAAAACTCGAGACTATCCTTATTCTGACTATAATACTTCTTTATTTCTTCAACAGGCTGATTATACCCTTTGGCCATCTCCTCATAACTATTTTCTAATTCTTCATCCGAAAGGGTCATATTTTCCTGCTCGACAATCTTACCTAAAATCAGATGTCTTCTTACTTTCTTTTCCGCCAGTTCACGATGTTTTTCCAAAAGGATTTCTCTGGACAGCCCCTGATCTTCCAACGACTTGTTATGATAAGATAAAGTGCTTTCAACCTCTTTAATAATCCCTTCCATCTCATAGTCGACCATTGAATCCGGCAACTCGAATTCGGTCTTTTTGATCAGGCTCTTAAAAATTTGCTCGTTCATTTCCTGCTCCGCTTTCTTGGCGTAGCCCTGTTCCAAGTTTTCAGTTATCGCACCTTTTAGGTCCTTTAATGTTTCATACTTCCCAAAATTTTTGGCAAACTCGTCATCGATCTCCGGAAGCACCTCTTGCCTGATTTCATGAAGCGTTACCTGAAACGTTATTTCCTGGTTGGCCAGCTTGGCGTTAAAATAATCTTCCGGAAATTTTACCTTGATTTTCCGGTTATCACCCGTCCTCATTCCCATTAACTGATCGTCAAATTCCTTTAAAATTTGGCCCTCGCCAACTTTCATGGCATGGTTTTCCGTCTTTTGAGTTTCGGCAAAGGGTTTGCCGTTTTTAAATCCTTCATAATCGATCAGAACAAAATCGTTTTCCCGAACTCCTCGATCTTCGGCTATGGGATTTTGTTTTGCAAGATTTTTTTGGAGCATCTTAAGCTGTGCATCCATTTCTTCATCCGTCACATGGTACAGAGGCTTTTTCAGGGGTAAGTTTTTGAAATCGATATCTTCAATTTTGGGCTTTATCTCCACGGTAGCCGAATATTTATAAGGCCCCTTTTTATCAAGCTCGGGCGGATCAATTTCCGGCTTTCCCACAATATCGAGATCGGCTTCCTCGAGTGCCTGGATAAAAGAATCCTGAATGAGTTGGGAAGATACATCATTATGCACATCTTTTTTAAACAACCGTTCCAAAACCGACCTCGGCGCCTTTCCCTTGCGAAACCCTTTTATTTTAGCTGTATTTTTGAGCTGTTTATAAGCATTGTTCAATTCACGGGCAACATTTTCTTCCGAAATCTCAACATGCATAATCTTTTTAACGCTACTTACATTCTCTACCGTAACTTTCATAAAAATCCTTTCTAAGAGGTTAACACGGATTAAAAACTGGTGCGAGAGGGGAGACTTGAACTCCCATTCTGTTCCCAGAGCTGGATCCTAAGTCCAGTGCGTCTACCAGTTCCGCCACTCTCGCATACGAAACCCTTACCTGTCGAGGCCTTTGTAAAACACCCGCTTTTTCATGGTTGAAAGAACGAGTAAAATTGATATAGAAACTATAACTTGACAATATATTTAAATATATTAAATTTCAACAAAAACAAACTAAAATTATAATGTCAATTCCAATGCGTGTCAAGTAAACCCTTGCGTCCAAAATCCACCGCCTAATTTTACGAATTCCTTTATTAATAAGGTTCTAT
>CAZDAB010000169.1:0-6820 GCA_964502855.1 uncultured Desulfobacteraceae bacterium
ATCCTGCCTGGCTGGCAAATTATTTGCTTGAAAAAGGGATAACCGATTATGACATGTGCGTTCTGGAACAACTTGGGACATCTTCTGAGCAGGTTGAATGGTACCTTCCTTCAGAGGTTGCCGGAATCCGGTTTTCAGAACCCAACTTGGTTATTTTAAAACGTCGTGAATCCCGTTTTGAAAAAATCACGGAACTCTACTCCGGTATGCCCGAATATTTATTTGATCACCCAAAAGGGCTCATTACCAAGGCTGAGATCCGAGCGGTCACCCTTTCCAAACTTCGCCTGATGCCGGGTCACATCTTGTGGGATCTGGGAGCCGGAAGCGGTTCTATTTCCATTGAAGCGTCTATCTTTATTAAATTCGGCAGAATTTTTGCCATAGAGAAAAACTCGGAACGGATCATTCATATCGAAAATAACCGGAAACGGTTCAATGTAAAGAACCTGGAAATTATTCAATCCGAGCTTCCGAACGGCCTGGACACCCTGCCTGCCCCTGACCGTATATTCGTCGGCGGCGGCGGAAAAAATCTTGAAAAGATCATACGGTCTTCATCAGGGTATCTCAAGCAGGATGGTGTCATGGTTATAAATACAATTCTCATTTCAAATATTGAAGTTGCCATGAGCACGCTTAAATCCCAAGGGTTTATAACAGATATCGTCCAGGCTCAGATCAGTCGCGGTCAGGAAATGCCGTGGGGGAAACGGCTTGACGCGGAGAACCCTGTATGGATTATTTCCGGAGAAAAAAGGAAGGCATCATGACAGAGCATACAAATACAGTTGTTTTTGCCGGCGCCGGTCCGGGTGACCCCGAATTGATTACCGTAAAAGGTCAACGTGCACTTGAAAACGCCGACATCGTTATTTACGCAGGATCACTGGTACCCGACACGGTTTTAAAATGGACAAGGCCCGGAATCACCCTCTTAAACAGCGCATCAATGCACCTTGAAGAAATTGTCGATGCAATGGAAAAGGGTTACAATGAAGGCAAACATGTATTGCGGCTCCACAGCGGAGATCCCAGTCTTTATGGCGCCATCTTTGAACAGATGGCGGAATTGCAAAAACGGTCGATTCCCTTTAAGCTGATACCCGGCGTGACGGCCGCCTTTGCCGCCGCCGCATCCATGGGAATAGAATATACGCTTCCTGAAGTTTCCCAGACACTTATCTTAACACGTATGGCAGGCAGAACACCGGTGCCCGAGAAGGAGTCGCTGGAATCGCTCGCAGCTCACAAAACGTCAATGGCCATATATCTCAGCATCAGCATGGTTGATGACGTTGCAAAGATACTGGAAACATCATATGGCAAAAACGCCACCTGCGCCATTGCGTTCCGTGTCAGCCAACCTGACGAAAAAATTATTTTTACCCGCATTGAAGAATTACCGAAGCGCGTTAAAAAAGAAAATATTACCCGTCAGGCGCTCATTATTGTCGGAAAGGTTTTGGATGTCTGTTCAAGTGAACGCAGCCATAAATCAAAACTTTACGATAAGGATTTTGTCCACGGTTACAGAGGAACAGAACATAGTGAGTGATCACCGGGGAAAATACACGGTTGCAATCTGGGCCATCACACCAAACGGTGCGAATCTGGGCGGTAAAATCGCAGACCGTCTGTCCCATGGTGATCTGTATGTTTCTGCAAATCTGGAAAGATCACATAACCCCTCTCACACCTTCAAAAGACTCTCCGGTGCCCTGCCCCGATTTTTTAATAAATACAACGGTCATATCTTTATCATGTCTACTGGTATTGTTGTCAGAATGATTGCACCGCTTCTGAGGCACAAAACGGTTGATCCTGCGGTTGTTGTTGTTGATGAGATGGGAAATCATTCCATCAGCCTTGTTTCCGGCCATATCGGCGGTGCCAATATGCTGGCAAAGAAAGTTGCCGAGTTCATCGGAGCGGATCCGGTTATCACCACGGCTACGGACATATGCCGGGTACCCTCAATCGATGTTCTTGCCATAGAAAACGGGCTGTTCATTGTAAACCCTGAGGCAATAAAACGGGTAAATATGGCATTTCTTGCCGGCGAGAAGATATATTTTCACGATCCTTTGGGTCTGCTTACAGATTCAATCCCAAAATCAAACCTTATTTTAAATGCCGATTCAAATGGGAATGATCCCACAGCGTTTCCAAAAACAATTTTAAATAAAATACCCGGCGTCTTTATTGGTGATGTCCGGCTTGATTTGCCCCCAAACATGCTGATACTTAGGCCCCGATCACTTTCTGCGGGCATGGGGTGTAATAGAAACACAAGCATGGATGAGATGAAAAGCTTTCTTTATGAGTTACTTGAAAAGTTCAGGCTCTCTTTGAACAGCCTTAACTGCATTGCGACAATAAATATAAAAAAAGATGAACCCGGACTTTTAGCGCTTTCAGAGGAACTCGAACTGCCCATAACGTTTTATGACCGGGAAGAATTGAATCAGATAAAAACCATCGAGACTCCGTCTTTGATGGTGGAAAAATTTACTGGAGTAAAAAGCGTATGCGAAGCAGCAGCAATTCTTGCATCAAACAACGGCAAACTGATTGTTCCCAAGCATTCAACCCGGAACGTAACCATTGCCATAGCAAGAAAATCCTTTATGTGATAGGAATCGGCCCCGGGAGTCCGGATTATTTATCAAAACGGGCGCATAATATCCTGAGCACCGTTGATGCCGTTGCAGGCTACACAACGTATATTGATCTGATCCGTCCCCTTATTAAAGATAAGCATATCCTTAGCACTGGAATGACCAGAGAAATAGAGCGCGTTCAGGCAGCCATTGATATTGCGCTTTCCGGAAAATCGTGTGCGATTGTTTCAAGCGGTGACCCGGGAATTTATGCCATGGCCGGGCTTGCTTTCGAGATCTGTAAAAGGAAAGAAATCAACATCGTAACCCCTTGTTCCCGGGAAAGGGCTTTAAGAGAAAAAGCTACACTTTGTGTTGAAATTATTCCCGGCATACCGGCCCTGTGTTCCGGAGCGTCCCTTTTGGGGGCGCCGTTAAACCATGACTTTGCAGTGATAAGTCTCAGTGACCTTTTGACCCCCTGGGATCTTATTGAACGGCGAATACAAGCAGCGGCAAAGGCCGATTTTGTGATTGTCCTTTATAACCCGAAAAGCAAGCGAAGACAAAGTCACCTGGAAACCGCTCAGAAGATCATACTAAAATACAGGGATAAAAACACGCCGGTAGGAATTGTGGTGAGCGCCATGCGCAAAGGCCAGGATGTGAGGATTATTCCCCTTAAAAATTTGCACACGGCCACAGTAAACATGCAGACAACGGTATTTATCGGAAGCAGCGCATCTTTTGAATATCTCGATTTTATGATTACGCCCAGAGGGTATGGTGTAAAATATTCGGGAGATATTTTATGAAAGGATACATACAGGTTTACACCGGAAACGGAAAGGGAAAGACCACGGCCGCTTTGGGACTGGCCATAAGGGCCGCCGGAGCGGGTCTGAAAGTATTTATTGCACAGTTCATCAAGATGGGTGAGTATAGCGAAATTAATGCGCTCAAAAGGTTTTCCGATTTGATTACCATCGAGCAGTACGGCCTGGGCCGATTTATCAAAGGAAAGCCGTCACCTGAGGATATCGAAGCTGCCGGGAAAGGTCTTGAACGTATAGAAAACATCATCGATTCAAGAGAGTACCCTGTGATTATACTTGAAGAAGCCAATGTGGCTGTAGCGTGCGGGCTTTTCTCAGTAGAAGAACTTCTTAAAATTATTGACAAAAAACCGGGTGATCTCGAAATTGTCATTACCGGCAGAAACGCAATGCCTGAAATTATCGAACGGGCGGATCTGGTCACAGAGATGAGGGAGATCAAACATTATTATCACAAAGGAGTCAAAGCCAGAGTTGGAATCGAGAAATAGAAAAAAAGCCCCTTGTCTTGCGATATTTGGAACCGGTTCCGATGTGGGGAAAAGTATTATTACAACGGCGATTTGCCGTTTTTTTGTAAATAAGGGGATAAGTGTCGCACCATTTAAGGCACAGAATATGTCCAACAATTCCGGCATCACTCCGGAAGGTCTGGAAATGGGCCGGGCGCAGATTGTTCAGGCAGAAGCGGCAAGAATACCGCCACATGTGGATATGAACCCCATCCTTTTAAAACCGACTAGTGATGTGGGGTCACAGGTTGTATTTTTCGGGAAAGCCATCGGGAACAGCGCGGCAGCAGATTACCACAAAAAAAAAGAACAGTTCTTTCCAAGCGCATGCGCAGCCCTGGATCGACTAAGAGATGAATACGAGCTTATTGTGATGGAAGGCGCCGGTTCCTGTGCTGAAGTCAACCTTATGCCTTATGACATCGTGAATTTCCGAATAGCAGAATATGCAGGTGCATCTGTTGTTCTGGTGGCGGATATCCACAAAGGGGGAGTCTTTGCACAGATTGTCGGAACCCTGGAATGTCTTCCGGAATCACGACAAAATCAGATATCCGGATTTATTATAAACCGGTTCAGGGGGGATATTAATTTATTTAAAGACGGAATAGACTGGATAGAACAAAAAACAAAAAAGAACGTGTTCGGTGTGCTTCCGTGGTATAATCATATAACTATAGAAGCAGAAGATTCTGTTGTCATTGAGAATCCCGCCAGGGTCTTAGATAAAGACCTCAACACACCGGCAATAGCTGTCATACGCATACCCCACATTTCAAATTTTACTGATTTTGCTCCTCTATCCGGTATTGAGGGCATCAATATCTATTTTATTGAAAAACCGCGGGAGCTTTATCTGTTCAAGGCAGTTATCCTTCCCGGATCCAAGAATACGTGCTTTGACCTTAAATGGCTTAAAAAAACCGGATGGGCGGATAAGCTTGTATCATATGCAAATAAAGGGGGATACATACTGGGCATTTGCGGGGGGTACCAGATACTGGGCAAGTATGTTCACGATCCGGACGGACTGGAGGGAAGACCCGGCACCATGAAAGGGCTGTCACTTCTGCCCGTGGAAACCATTTTAAAAGCCCCTAAAACCACCACCCTGACTCAGTTTTCCTGGGAGGGCATTTCCGGCGCCGGATATGAAATCCATATGGGACAAACCCTGCGGTTTGCCGGCAAATCTTTGTTTCGGGTCCTTGAGCAAAACAATATATCCTGCAATAAAGAAGACGGTTGTATGACAAATAGTGCGAGGGTGCTGGGAACCTATATCCATGGCCTGTTCGACACCCCGGATATAACCAAGCGCTGGCTTAACCACATCGGCCTCAGCAATCTGGAACTTACCGAAACTCACGGACTTGCAGCCAGAAATAAAGAATATGACCTTCTGGCCGAACATTTTGAAAAGCATGTGGACACGAAAAAGATTTTTAAGTATTTAAACGGCTAGTAAATGTATCGAATTTCGTATTGCCGGATTTCCCGGGTCGGGACGTGATTTAATGAAAGAAACCGTTCTTGTTATCGGAGGCTGCAGAAGCGGTAAGAGCAGTTATGCCCTTGAACTTGCGGAGCAAATTCCCGGACAAAAAATTTTTGTTGCTACCTGCATGCCCCATGACAAAGAAATGGAAAAACGGGTTTTACGGCACAAAAAACAGAGAAGCCGGGCCTGGACAACCCTTGAAGAGCCGGTCCGTTTACCTGAAGCAATTAGTCAAAACAATCGAAAAGAAAATGTCATTCTGGTTGATTGCCTGACCCTCTGGATCAGCAATCTAGTTTTGGAAAACAATGATCAGAAAAATATAGACAGACACATCCGGAAACTGATCCAATCTCTTGAAAAAGCCGAATGTCCGATAATTTTGGTATCAAACGAAGTGGGAACAGGCATTGTCCCTGAAAACAGACTGGCAAGGCTTTTCAGGGATATAGCCGGATTTACGAATCAGAGAGTAGCGACATGTGCGAATAAAGTGATATGGATGGTTGCCGGCATCCCTGTAGGAGTAAAATGAAACGGTTAATCGCTGCAATACAATTTCTCACCATTATTCCCATGGGCAAGCCGGCCATATATGATCCCAGGGGGATGATCCCGTTTTTCCCGATTGTGGGATTGATTATCGGTACCCTGGTATCCATATTTGATTATATGGCCCTAAAACTCTGGTCAGAACCTGTCGTTGCTGTGCTCGACGTTGTGTTTCTTGTGGTTATCACCGCAGCACTTCATATTGACGGACTGGGTGATACCGCCGACGGCCTGCTGGGACACCATAGCAGAGAAAAAGCCCTGACCATAATGAAAGACAGCCGTATCGGCGTCATGGGTCTGGTGGCGATCGTTTGCGGATTGGCAGTTAAATGGGGGGGCATCCTGCAACTTGACGCGAACCGGGTACTTTTGATCGCGCTTGTCCCCGCCTACGCCAGGAGCGGCATGGTGTTCGGTATACGGTTTTTAGCTTACGGAAGACCGGACGGCGGTACCGGACAAGATTGTTTTAGTGAACCGTTGAAGCCTTATGCGTTCTGCGGTTTGCTTATTCCAGTGGCATTTTCATATTTTCTGGGATGGCAGGGAATATGGTTAAACTTTTGCTTTATATTTATAACTTCAACCATTCTTTTTTATTATCATAATCGGATGGGATGCATTACCGGTGACATGCTGGGAACAATGACCGAAATTACGGAATCCATGCTTTTTTTACTGGTTTCAATGGGGAGTTATTAATGCTCAAAGGACATGGTGGGAATATTTATGACCTCGCGCAACAACTTGGCTGCCGGCCGTCTGAAATTGTGGACATGAGCAGTAACATGAACCCATTGGGCCCTCCTGCAG
>CAZDAB010000170.1:0-6771 GCA_964502855.1 uncultured Desulfobacteraceae bacterium
AGCCTCCCTTTTGTATCAACAACCGTGACATGTTCCGGTTCGAGCCCTTCAATGGCACTGGCAACAAGGTGTACGATTGCCGTAAGTTTCGCAGGAGGTAAGTTTGACCGCAAATCAAGCTGAATTGATGCCGATGCCGGCTCACGGTCCTCGATAAAAAGAGATTCTTGAGGAATGGCGATAAACACTCTGGAATCATTTACCTCTTTAAACCGGTTTATGGTTCTTGCCAGTTCACCTTGCAAAGCTCTCCGGTAATTCAATTCCTGTACAAATTTAGTGGTTTTAAAATCTGTATGGTCAAATATTTCAAACCCCACATTACCTCCGTTAGGCAGACCGTCACCCGCCAGGGACAGGCGTAATTCGTATACTTTTTCTTCCGGTACCATTATCAGGGCACCATTGGCCTCGACTTTGTAAGGCGTGTTTCTTTCCTTTAGCTTAGCGGTAATAGCACTTGCATCCTCTTGGGAAAGATTGGAAAACAAAACTTGGTAATTTTCCTGATTTGTCCAAAAAAACATTAAAGCAAATCCGGTGACCACAAGAATAATTACAAAGACCATGCTGATCTTTTTAGAAAGAGGAAGTGAATTTAATAAATTAAGAAATTGCCTGACCGATTCATTCATTCTAATAACTTCCTTTTAATTTTCGTCATGAACCGTTAAAACTGCATACGCATTATTTCTCTATATGCCTCGACAGCTTTATTTCTTATTTTAAGGAGCAATCGCATGGATATATCGACCTTCTGGAGGTTTATCATTGTCTCATGAATGTCTGCTTTGCCTTTCAGAAGATCCACAATCGACCGGTTTGCATCTCTCTCCAGTCCATTGACCCTGTCCACAGCATCCTTTATAACTTTGCCAAATTCTGTCTGACTTCCTGATTTAATGTTCGCATTATTCTTGAGTGCAACCTGCTGCAAACTTCCAATTTTTAGATCATTCATGTTTTATCTCCCTATTTCAAGTGCTTTAATGGCCATCTTCCGTGTTGCTTTAATAACCGCTATATTGGCTTCAAACGCCCTTTTGGCCATCATCATGTTTGTGGTTTCAACAACAAGATCAATATTCGGCTTGAGCAAATACCCTTCATCATTCGCATCCGGATGGCTTGGGTTATACACTTTTTTAAATGGACTTTGATCCTCGACCACATCTTCGATTTGAACTCCCTCAACAGTCGAATTTAAAATATCGCCAAAGCCCTGATTCGGCGGCTTTGTGCTCATAACCACCATCTTCCTCCGGTAAGGTCCCCCATTTTCCGTTCGGGTCGTCTCAATATTGGCCAGGTTGCTTGCAATGATATCCATCCTTTTTCTCTGGGCATAAAGCCCTGAGGCGCTTGTTTCAAGACAAACTAGAAAATTCATTCTATTGTCCTCCTTCTTTAATGACCTCTTTAATTAAAGCTATTTTTCTCAAAAGCGTTTCAACTGCTTCTGTGTACATCAGATTATTTTCTGTAAGTTTTGTCATCTCTTTATCTACATTGATCCAGTTATAACCGTTCCATTCACCTTTTTCCTCAAAAGTTTCAATTCCCTGAGGACTCATGTTCATATGGATATGCCCAGGATTGGTTCGGGCCAAATTCAGTTGATTATCGGTTTCCAGAGCCCGATCCAGCGCTTCTTTGAAATTAATATCTTTTGGTCTGTATTTTGGCGTGTCTATATTGCTGATATTACTGGCTATAACAGCATTTCTTTTCTGAGTGACACGTATTGCCTTATCAAGGTCATTAAATATTTTACTAAACGATAGTTTATCCGGCATAATATTTTCCTTTATCTATTTTTTTTCGGCCAAATAAAATATTAGCAATTTGCATGCCTCTTTTATTGAATTTCCATTTTTTTTCTGTATTCATTTAATTTGTTCCTCAATGTCCGAACGCTTATCCCTAATATTTCGGCTGCATGGGTCCTGTTACCGTTGGTTTGGTCCAGGGCCGTGAAAATCACATTTTTTTCCATTTCTTTTAAAGAGATCGTCGGCATAAAAGGATGTACTGCCGTTTCGGACTGTCTGTTTTTTTCAGTCATAAAAAGATCTTCCTCGTCTATAAGATCTCCCTTGCACATAAGAACCGCCCTTTCAATTACATTCTCAAATTCCCTTACATTCCCCTTCCATGGCATCTGCATAAGTGAAGCCAGCGCCTCCTTGGTCAATCCTTTGACAGATCTTCTATTTATACTGCAGTATTTTTCGATGAAATAATCTGCCAGCCAGGGTATATCATCTTTCCTCTCTCTTAATGGAGGTAGATAAAACGGTATAACATGCAAACGATAATGAAGATCTTCCCTGAATTTTCCTTCATCAATCTGTTTTTCTATATCCCTGTTTGTGGTAGCAATAAATCTGACATCCACAGGCACCGGAGCGGTTCCGCCAACCCTGTCAATCTCCCTTTCCTGCAAAACCCTTAAAAGTTTTGACTGAAGTTGATAATCCATCTCGCTGATCTCATCCAGAAGCAAAGTTCCATGATTGGCCAGTTCAAATTTCCCTTTTTTCCTGGAGAATGCACCGGTGAAGGAACCCTTTTCATGGCCGAACAGTTCGCTTTCCAGCAAAGCCTCAGGGAGTGCAGCACAATTAATAGCCACAAAGGCTTTATCTTTCCGGGAGCTATAATTGTGGATATACCTGGCAAACAGTTCTTTGCCTGTTCCGGACTCTCCTTGAATAAAGACGG
Source organism: uncultured Desulfobacteraceae bacterium (assembly GCA_964502855.1). Taxonomy (GTDB): domain Bacteria; phylum Desulfobacterota; class Desulfobacteria; order Desulfobacterales; family UBA11574; genus S5133MH16. The sequence continues at coordinate 2,725 of CAZDAB010000170.1, forward strand.
ACGCATTGCTGTCTGCGACCTCTTTTGCCAGCTTTAAAATCCTTTTCATTTCCTTGTTTTTGGTTATTATTGTAAATTTACCATTCGAAGATTTCTGATCAGTAGCATTAAAACCATTGGATATGTACGAGGCAATGATTTCTATCATTTTGAGCGTCAGGGGTTTTAACAAAAAATCTTTTGCTCCCAGTTTCATCGCCTCCACCGCTTCATTGACCCCGGCATTGTCTGAAATAAGAATGACCGGCAAAGATGCATTGACTTCTTTTATACGTTTTAAAAGACCAAATTCTTCACCCTGCGGCAAATTCATGTCAGTGATAACCATATCATAGTGATCTCTGATTATTTCTTCAAAAGCCGTCCGGCCGTTATTAGTAGTTTTTACCTGGCAGCCCGATTCAATAAAAACTTTGCACATATGATTTGACGGATCGGTAATATCATTTTCAGCCAGTAATATCTTCTTTCCTTTCATCACTGAATACTTTCTCCGATTTTTGAGCCCGAATTTAACATCTCGGAAATTTTATCACTATTAAAATTAATCTCTTTAATCTTTTCTTGAGCAAGGTTGCTCCAGAAAGGATCATTGAGGCTCAAAATTTGATTATAGAGAGCAAGGGAATCTTCTTTTTTATTTAATAGTAAATAACATTGAGCAATTTTGAACTTTAAAGAGATTTTATCGCTTTTCTCCGTTGCCGTATCCACGGCCTGATTAAAGAAAGTAACGGCTTTTTTCGCATAACCGAGATTAAGATAGAGATCTCCTATCTCCTGACAGATATTGTAACCAGGGAATTCGCAATCTTTTTTTATGCCGTTTGCCTCGTTTATTGTCTTTAAGGCCTTTTCATTCGAGTTGCTTCCCGTTAATGCCTTTGCCTTTTCTATCAGGAGCATTGCCCTTTGGCATTTTGTTACAGGGTATCTTAAGGCCACAGAAAGCGTATCTGCCGCCAGCTTATATTTCTTTTGCTCCAAAAGAATACTTCCCTTCAACTGGTATGCATCTGAAACGTATTTGTCTGACGGGTACTTGTCTATTAAAATATCAAATCTATTTAATGCACTTTTAAATTGTTTTGATTTAACTAAGTGTTTGCCAACAAAAAACAAAAGATCGGGGGGCTTTTCACTGTCCAACAAAAGGGGGTCGGCCTTTTTAAAAATTTCTGTGGCCGTTTTCTCAAGCTTTATATTATTAAAGGCCCTTGCCACAGGCAAATACAACTCGGGAGCATTCACTGTTAAAAACAGCTCTTTTTCCTTAAGGTAGAAATTTATGACGTTTATATGCTTTTTTCCTTTAATCTCTTGCTCTAGGATACCCTGCATCGCTACTAGTAAAGCATGCCGCATTTCTTTTTTCAGGGATGTCCCTGGATACTTTTTTCCCAACTCCTTTAAAACGTTAAAACTCTTTTTATAGTTTTTGTCTTTTTGATATGTAATGGCCAGCTTCAACGAAGAGAGTTGCACCAAAGGATTCTTTTCATCCTTATCAATGGAATCTTTTACAATATTTTCATAAATCTCTGTAGGTGAACCGATCTCTTTTCTTGTTTTTTCTATCCAATTTATTTCTTCTTGTTGTTCAGCCAGCCTGATTTGGCTTATAATCGCACCATCCGTTTTTGGGTAGCGTTCAAGAACCATTCTATAAATTTTTGCAGCATCCTTCATTAAATTTTCATTTCGATAGGTGTCGCCAATCTGAGTTAGTATGAGATGGTTCACTTCTCGATCGGGACAACTATTATAAAACCTAAACAGGTTTTTTCTGGCTCTGATATTATCTCCAAGTTGATAATAATTATATCCGGAATATAAAGAAATCTCCGGAAACTTAATTATGTTTTCAGGATCGGCTTGTTTGACTTTGTTAAGAATATCAAGAGAATCATGAAACCTGTTCATTTCATAGAGGATCCTGGCCTTTAATTCTATTGCTTCCATTCTTTCCGGCATATCCGGAAATAAGGACGTTATATCTTCTAAAACGTTCAACACGGACAGGGCGTCTTCTCTTTTTTTTTTTAATAGCAATACGTCTACCTTCTTCCTCAAAGCCTTCACCGCCCACATGGAGTGCTTATCTTTCTTTATAACAAGGTTATAATATCCCAGAGCCTCATAATAATTTTCGATTTTAAAATATAAGTTTCCGATACAAAGGAGGGCTTCGGGCACATAATCTGATTCGGGAAATCTATTGACGGCGTTCTCATAATGATCTTTAATTTCACTAAAATGATCTGAAACAGATCGAGAGTTTAATTTTTCATAAGATTTTGCCAGGAGAAAATATGCCCTCTCGGCATATCTTCCTTCCGGTAATGTTTTGATGAGATGATTCAGTTTCTCGATTGTACCGGACCAGTTTTGAGCGTTGTAACTCCCAAGACATTTTTGAAACAATTCGGTGTCCCGGCAACCGTCATCTGTCACCCTCCGGGTCAATTTATTTTCAAGAATCGCTTTTTTCGGTCGTTCTCCTTCCGAACTTTTTCCCTCTTTAATACCCTTTCCCGCTTCATGTTCTGCAATTTCAATGTCATTATTCAACGTTTTCGGATTGTCGGGAACCCCGTTATACATATCCGGATTTCCTTTTTTGGGGAGTTCGGCATCCGACTTGCCATCACCCGCCCCCGTATTCTCATACACGTTTGATTCCGTCATTTTCTTGCCGGTTTCCCTTCCGTGAATTTTATCGCACCGGTCTTGTTCTTTATCCATTTTTTGTTCTGATAAAAGAGAAACAGCCAGCCCATTATCAATAGACCGGATGGTAAAGCCGGGGATATCAACCCCTTTTAGGTCTAATACCAGTCTGATCTTTTCAGGGTGATATCCTATCCTTATTGTTTTCAAACTCGGGCTTTCTGCAGAAATTGAAGCCGTTCCAAACAAATCTGTATTACAAAATATATCAACAACAATCCGTGGCGGTGATTCGAGGGTTGTGGTTTTATATTCAGAAATTCTGCCGTCCCCCAAAATATTCATGGTTGTTCCTGATTTGGATTCATGCATTGCAATGGATGTGATTCTGGTTATAACCGCCTTATTTGAAAGCGGATTAGATGCTTGTACGCCGGCATTCCCTTCAACCGGTCGCAACAGAAAAAAAAAGGATAAAACCAAGGCATAGATATATCTTGTAAAACAGCATCTCATACAGCCCCTTACAGCAATTACTATGCCAATGATATAAAAGTATGGGCTTTGCTCAATTGGGTATTATAAATTGTTGGGAAACCGGAATTGCGAAGATCCGGCTTCAGCAAGATCGGCTTAAGAGCGGGCTTTTTTAACATATTGGTTTAGTTGATAAAGTCCCGGGGCTTCCGGCTGTCTCGTTGGGCTTCTGCTTAAGGAACCAGGAGTTCATCACGTTATATAGGGAGAAAATGTTGGGATGATGGAATGATGGAATAATAGATCTCAAAAAAGGTAGGTGTTGTGATGTTAACCGTCATTTTTTTGACAACCAAAAACTTAGGGAGTTCGCCCCGCCTGCCATTGCAAGGCAGGAGCGGGAAGGCCCTGTTGAAACAATGGTATGACGGGCCTAACCCATGGCTGCATCATCTATATCTATGTTCTGTTTTTTAATCTTGGCCACCAGTGTTGTCCTGTTGATATTGAGTAGTTTTGCCGCCTTTGATTTGACCCAGTTGCTTTTTTCCAACGCCTCAAGAATAATTTTTTTTTCATAATCCTTAACCGCCTCATGGAAGTTTAAATCTTGTTCCATGATCACTTCGTCAGAGGATTGAACGGACTGACTTTTCTCTTGAATAATTTCAGGGAGGTCATCAAAAGATACCACCTGATTTTCACATAAAATCGTGAGTCTTTTTACTACATTTTCAAGTTCTCTGACGTTGCCCGGCCAGTCGTAGGCAATCAAAGCATCCATGGCTACAGGTAAAAAACCGGTGATGTGTTTCTCTTTTCCCTTTTGAAATTTTTTTAAAAAGAAGTCGAGAAGTAAAGGTATATCAGATTTTCGCTTTTTTAAAGAAGGGACTTTGA
>CAZDAB010000171.1:0-6770 GCA_964502855.1 uncultured Desulfobacteraceae bacterium
AAAAGCAAAATGGGTTTCAGTCTGACGAGTTTTTAGAACACTCTGCTCATAATTAATAATCTGGTTGCTTATTATAAAGCATGGCATGCCATTATCAAAATCCTGCAGGCTTATTGCATTATGCTTTGCCATTGAGAACCTGTTGTCATAGATCCTGACAAATGAAATGATAAGAACTCGCTTTTTGAGAGCGGGTAAAGTGAAGTAGATTGAAAAATTATGATTGTGTATAGAACTCATACAAACCTCAACATATGGAAGCCCGTTGTTTGGGGTGACAATCACAATTTTCATACCAAAGTCGAGCCCGGTTGTCAATGGCTATTTTTTACCAATTTTTGCCCAACATCATAAAATTACAGGCATTTTAGGCAAAGCTTTCCCGTTGATCTCTCGACGGGCTGGCTGCTAAAACTAGGCTTCGACCGGGTAGTCGGAATCGATCACGTAATCATCCACAAAGGGAGTTGGATATAAATCCGGAATCAAGGGCGGCCCGTTGGCTCGCGGTGACGGCTTTCGTTTCACCTCCCACAAGCCCAAATGCTTGAGGACTTGTCCGCTGGAGGATCTTTCTGATGACATCCTCATGTTCTATGAAGGCAATGACCCGCATGGACCCCTGGAACTTCGGGCATGTCAGCGGGTCGACCTCATATATTTTTTGAATCAGCCCTCCAAGGCGGATAAACCGCGCCCAATTTTTCCGAAACGCCATATCTGAGAGTTCAGGTTCCAGGATACAGGGAATCTTATCATCATTTTTACCCAAGAGATGCGGCTCAGCGATTGACCCAAGAATACAGCAGTGAAATCGGAATGACCATTGTTCCCTTTGAAGAGCTTGTCTATCTTCCTTTTGAAGATGAGTACCGTTCTCAAGATAAGGTTCCCGAGGGGACCCAGTATATTTCCTTTTCAAGCTCAGATATCCGTGAGAGGATCAGGACCGGACGGCGCATCCCCGAATGGGCCACCTTTCCGGATGTTGAGGCCGAACTGAAAAAGGCTTATCCATCTCCGGATAAGCAAGGCTTTACGGTCTTTCTGACCGGGCTTCCGGGTGCCGGAAAATCGACCATTGCCAAGGTTCTCTATGCACGCTTTCTGGAAATGGGGGATCGTCCGGTCACCCTGCTGGACGGCGATATTGTGCGGCAGAATCTTTCGAGCCAGCTGAGTTTTTCCAAAGAACACCGGGATATTAACGTACGACGCATCGGCTTTGTGGCCAGTGAAATCACCAAAAACCGCGGCATCGCCATTTGCGCGCCAATCGCGCCCTACAATGCCACCAGAGCCGAAATCCGGAAAAACATCGAAACTTACGGCGGGTTTATTGAGGTTCACGTATCGACGCCCATTAAGGTATGTGAAAAAAGGGATCGCAAGGGTATGTATGCGAAGGCCCGGGCCGGGATGATCAAAGGGTTTACCGGTGTGGACGATCCATACGAGCTTCCGCAATCGCCGGAAGTTCGGATTGACACCACCGCTCTCAGTCCCGATGAGGTCGTCCAGGAAATCCTGCTGTTGCTGGGACAAAAAGGATATATTTAAAAATGATGAAAACAAAACCGTTTGAAATTCCGGAGATCTTCAACGCTTGGAGAATGCAGCTATTGATTGCTCTGGAATATCTTTTTTGGAAACGATCCCCAAAAGCCTCAAAGGATCTTCTGTAGGATAAAAATCATGCCCGGCATAGATGAATTTTTGACATTTCGTGCTATAAAGGTATATTTTATTACTCGTTAGTGAACTAAACGTCAAATCCATCAGCCCTTGTATCCCGTTTTTGTCATAAACAAATATAATTTAGATAGAATTTGTAAAACTTATTGGATTTTTTCATAAATTTATGCAATTATTCCCATACGTTCTTGTTTAAGAACTATAAAATCAGCATTATTAACCTTGACCATTCATTTGATTCACTGTTAAGAGATAGGAATTACTAAAAATACTTAAATTTCTACCGCTTTCCATTACCTTCAGAAATACCAATCCGTGATCTATTAAACTGGAACAGGAGATCATGAATGCCTCAAGTCTTTGACAACATTGATCGATCCCTCCTTCCGGCACTTCAAGGTGCTCTGAATCTTTCTGACAGGGCTGATTTCTGTGTGGGCTATTTCAATCTTCGTGGATGGAAGGAACTTGACAAACATATCCAGCTCTATGAAGCCTGTCTGGACAGTATGGCAGCCTTTGTGGAAGACCTTGACCGGTCCAACGAAAAGCACCGGCCCGAAAAATTCTCTGACTTCCGCAAGATACTGAAACAGGTGGATGACCATCCCAACCGCCGCTACTATATTTTCAAGAACATCATCCTGAACAACCTATTTGGCGTGGATATTATGGAAGAGGCCGTGGAAATCTGCAAGCTGCGGCTTTTCCTCAAGCTGGTGGCCCAGGTGGAGCCTGATCCCAATAAAGACAACTTGGGCATCGAACCCTTGCCCGACATCGATTTCAACATCCGGGCCGGTAACACCCTGGTCGGCTATGCCACGGCAGACGAAGTAAAACGAGTCTTTAAGGAGGATCCCAGCGGGAAACAGATCCAGTATAAGCTGATGCTGGGAAAAACACAAAGTGAATACGACCGGTTCGAGGAGCAGGTCGAGCTGTCGGATCGAGCATTCAAGCAATTCCGTCGCATGCAGACCGACCCGGACATGGACTCTAAAGATTTTACCAGTGCAAAACAGAACTTACGCGAACGGCTCAAGGCTCTGGATGATGAACTCAACCGCCATCTTGCCAGGGAGTATGGGGTAAAAGTTGAAAAAAAGGCGGATTATGACAAATGGCTGAAGTCTCACCAGCCGTTTCACTGGTTCATTGAGTTTTATGGGATTATGCAGAGCGGAGGTTTTGATGTAATTATTGGGAATCCGCCGTATATTGAGCTTTCGAAAGTTAGGGAATACTTGATTTGGAACCTCCAAACTTCCTCCTGTGGCAACATTTACTGCCCCATGATAGAAAAATTCGTGCTAATAGGGGCCAACAACTTTCGAATTGGAGTAATCATTCCTCTGAGTCTTTCATGCACCGAAAGGATGCGAGAAATGCGCGATATGCTTGTATCGAAGCTTGGGGGCACTTGGATCAGCCACTTTTCGGGAGACGCCAACCCATCAAAACTATTTGGGGGTGTGAAGAACCGCTTAGACATACTCCTCGGGAGAGGCGGCTCACCATTTTCGCTTTGGTCGAGCCGATATTTGAAGTGGTTTGCTGATGGACGCACAGCCCTGTTCTCATGTATTACCTATACGCAAGTTTCTTCGGGTTTGTGGTATTTGAGCCTTTTTCCGAAACTGGGTGATGGTCTTGCAAGCAGTATTTTCACAAAGTTCTTATCAAGTTCTCCGCTCGGCCAATTCACGTCCACAAGTGGAAAGACTATCTATGTTCATAGAGTTATCACTATGTTCGTAAAGTGCTTCGATTTTGTCCCCTATTTCAGAAATGAAGCGGATGGAGTGAAAAAATCCGAGGATTACAAACCCTACATGTTTTCAGCGAACGAACATGCTGACCTTGCAACTACAGTTATAAACAGTTCAACCTTTTTCTTCTACTTCACTACACTGGGTGACTGCTTCCATTGTGGGAAAGAGTTTGTCCTTAAGTTTCCTTTTGATCTCAATGATGCCCACCATAGGATTGGCAAGAAAATGGCACACATTGGACAGCAGCTTATGTGCGACCTAAAAATTAAAGCTGTAAGACGCCAGGCACTTTCAGAGAGAACTGGATCGGTGGAATATGACGAGTTCTGGCCAAGCAAATCTAAAAAAATCATCAACAAAATCGATCAACTACTGGCAAAACACTATAGTTTTTCCGATGAGCAACTAGATTTCATCATCAATTACGACATCAAATATCGAATGGGCCGGGGAACGGATGGCGGAGAGGAAGCGGCCGGATGATACACTTTAAATTAACCCATCATGCCGAGGATGCACTGGTCAGGCGCAAGATTAAAAAGGAATGGCTGGAGCGGGTGCTGGTATTCCCTCAGCGAATTGAGCCGGATGCAACCGATCCCATGCTGGAACACCGGCTTGCGGTAATTTCCGAGTGTGAAAATCGTGTGCTTCGTGTTATAATCAATCCCCATACAAAGCCTATACGGGTGATTACACTTTTTTTTGACCGAAAGATCAGAGGTAAGATATGAAATTAAAAATTGATAATGAAGCCGATGCTCTATATCTGACCCTTGATGAATCGGATGCCGTGGAATCGGAAGAGGTTTCACCTGGCATCATTGTGGACTATAATGCCGATAATCATGTGGTCGGAATTGAAATGCTTTACCTGTCTAAAAGAACTCCGAAGTTGGATACTGGAAGGCTTCTTTTTGAAACGGCGCCGGCATCGCGTCCCCCGAAGTCTGATGAGATGGAACTGTCCAAATCCTAAGGAGAATAAAGTGCCTTGAAATCAATGCCGGGTTTTCGGAAATAGCTTTTTATGGTATGGTTTCAAAAATAGAGTGATCGTTTCCTGAGCAAAATGATTATAATCTCGGATAGGGGGTGATGGTTGTAGTGAATGAAAATAGACACTTTTTAATCATTCGTTTGAGCGGCAAGGCTGTTCGCGCCGGGCGAATTCCGGTCTCTCAGTTGCTGCGGCTGCTCTCCGAGTTTAACAAGGTTTTAAACCGGGTGGGAAGGGTTCTGCTCGGTGAGATCGACAGTGTACGAAAAGGGCCCGTTCTGCGCAGTATCAAAGACGAAACCGCATTGGATCTGGTAAAAATCGCGCATGGTAGTCCGGAAACGTTGTTAGGACTGGAGCGTTCGCCCGGTCAGCAGGCAATCGAAGGGTTAGATTTCGGGTTTGAAATTATTGAAAAATCCATTGAGGGGTTAAGTCATATACAGACCATGGAAGATGACCTGCCGCCGGGATTTGATGCCGGAGTACTCTTGGCATGGCGGGATCTTGGTTTGATGTTTGAACAAGGGGTTTCAGAGTTGGAATTCAAGCTGAATCATCGGCTGCAGCCATTAAAAAGCCGATACACCATACCCGGTTATCATCGCGTTCAGCAGAGAATTCAAGGACCGATGCTTAATATTCGTACTGTTGAAGGCCGCCTGCTGATGGCCGATTTTAAGGAGCACGGAACTCGCTGCCGCATTCATCCTTCCTATGGCGATCCGATCATGTGCCTCTTCAATGAGTCTCAGAGGGATGAGGTTCTGGAAAATATCCTTCATTTTGTCAGGTTAGTCGGTGAAGCCAGGATAGATGCTGTAACAGGAAAGATTACCAGCATCCAAATGCATGACATTCAGCGCCTGGAAAATCGTGAACAGGAATGCCGAGAACTTTTACCGCAAGGGGTGCCGTTGCCGACTGATTTCTGGCAGGCCCCATCGTTGGATGACCTGGCGCAGGTCCAGGGTGTCCAGCCGATGTCTGACATTACCAAGCTTTTTGGAACCTGGCCGGGCGATCCGGATGATGGTTTTGAAAAAATTGTGAATGAACTCCGAAAGCGTGATGTGCTTACGGTGGAAAGGTTATGACTGTGCCAAAGATTGTGATCGACACCAACATCGTATCCTATATGATGCGGGGGCAGGCCGAAGCGCAAGCATATGTAAAACATCTCCAGGGTAATCTTCTCGCTATCTCTTTTATTACAGTTGGTGAGCTTTTCTATGGGGCTGAAAAGGCTCGGTGGGGAACGCAGCGGCGTTTAAGGCTCGAAACCACATTGCGCAATTTCCTTGTAATTCCTTATGATTATGAAATAGCAAAGACCTATGCACGAATCCTTGTTGACTGCGAGCGCAACGGACGGCCGATTTCATTTAGCGATGCATGGATCGCTGCCTGCGCTTTAAGGCATTCGGTTCCCTTGGTAACTCATAATTCTAAAGATTTTGAATTTGTATCAGGTTTAAAAGTAATTACAGAAACTGTCGAAAAAATGAAGCGACAGTGAGGCGATAAGCGGCCGCTGTGGGGACTTTCTATAGCCTCATAATCACTATACTACCACCCCTGAAGTTTTAGAAAATCTGCGATAATCAACGAAAAAGATTTAAAAAAGAAGGTAACCTTTATGTCGGTAAATCACCCGTTGCAGGTTATTGATCGAAATAGCCCATCCTACCCGAATCTATTGAACAAACGCCTGAGTAAAGATGCTCCTATTCAGCTTTGGGCAATCGGCCGCCTGGATCTGATCAATATCCCAAAAACCGCGCTTTTCTGCTCTAAAATCTGCCCCGGCGATGCCATCATCAAGGCCATGGATCAGGCCCAAAAATGGCGCAACCAGCGCCGATGCATTATCAGTGGTTTTCATTCCCCTATTGAAAAAGAATGCCTGGAGATATTGCTGCGCGGGGGCCAGTCGATCATCATCTGTCCTGCGCGAAGCCTTGAAAGGATGAGAATTCCCATGGAATGGCGTGGTGGTATTGGAGCAGGACGGATTTTGCTCTTATCCCCCTTTGAATTCTCTCAGCGCCGCGTCACTGCCACCCTCTCAGAACAGCGCAATAAACTGGTTGCCGCTCTGGCCGATGAAGTCTATTTTGCCTACATTACTCCCGGTGGAAAGACGGCGCAACTTGCTGAACAAATTTCAGGATGGGGTATCACATGAGGCCGTCTTCTCGTTTTGAAATATTTATTATGGATCACAGCCTCATCCAAACCTGACATACGAGAATTTATGTTGTGAGTATACCTAACCACTTAACATTGTTATAGTATTT
>CAZDAB010000172.1:0-6763 GCA_964502855.1 uncultured Desulfobacteraceae bacterium
TGAACTCGGGGAAACGGCGTTTGACCAGTTCCAGAAGAAAAGGGGTGGATACGGTAACCCGGCGCACGCCCAAATCGCCCAGCGTCGTCAGCAGGGTTTTTACCCGTTTCTGCCAAGGGCGTGTCCATTCGCGGTTGCCGAAACAGGCGCCGTTCAGGAGATAATTGAAGGCAATGCCATGACGATCGAGCAGGCTGATGTAACGCCGCAGATCTGCCCCCGAGAGCGGTGTGGACAGATAGCGGGGACGGCCGCCGCTGACACCGTCGGTGGGTAACTTTCCGTAAACTTCATCCACCGGGTACGCAGCGAGCGCCGCAACCAGTTCCGGATCGTAGTTCGCCGCCAGTGAGAATTTTGCCGAATGGGGTGTCGAAGGAACGGGGCTCTTCGGATCAATTGGCATGCGGATCAATCCCTTACCGTGGAAATGCAAATTTCAGTGTCCTGCCCATCGCTGCGGTTACAACAAGAAAAGGACACGCGCTACGCATCCGTGCGGAGCAGCCGAAGAACGGGCTATTTGGATTTTCGTCGATTATTAACACCTAAACTGAGCGTTTCAAATTTTAAAAGTAGATTAAATATCTTTTATTTTTAATGAATTAAATTGATTTATATTTTTAAAATTTAAAACCCTTCGGGATTGCCGATCTTACCGCATCTACTGCGTCAGATGCCGTTCCGCATAGTTGACTATAGCGGAACGACATCTTCCTTGTATCCGCGGCAACCTCGACAATCGCTCAATTTAGGTAACAGAATCCGAAGAAACTTCCGAATCCCATCATTATGAGTCTCCGGACTTTCCATTTTTCCGGATGCAAATAAACAAATAGATATTCCCCCGGACCTGGAATTTCCCATTATCCGGAACGAACTTGGGGCGTCAGGCATTTTCAGGGAGTGCCCTTTAAATGGCGTTACTGTATCATACCACCCATGATATCGCCAACTATTTTATTTTTCAATTTTTCTTTTTGTTCGGCTGTAGGGACACCCCGTCAATTATACCCAAAATGAAAAAAATCTTGGTTGCCCCGGATTTAAGACATAAATGCTGAGCCACAGTCGTATGATTACACCCTAAATGATCGTAAACAAAATGGGAAGAATGTTTTATGCATTCGATTTATTATGCATCTTTCACATTCAGATGCATTTTCATAACTCTTCTATAAATGAGATATAAATTTATTAAAAAAATCCCATTTTGTTTACCTTTCAGGAAAGCCGATGATACCCTATCTTCTTCGTTATCAAGGGCTCGCAGTAGATGACTACGGCGTCGCCCTTGATGCCTTGAATCTAGGGCATCCTCGACTTTCGATCAATTAGGGTTACAAGTCTTTTAAATTTTCAATCTGACATTCTCTGTCAAATGCTATGCCGATCCTATGATTGTCGGAACGTACCATCCTTCCAGCACAATTTTCTAAACTCTTCATGTCCTTAATTTGTTATTGTTATCACTTGGAATGGTGAGATCCAGTATAAACTTTTATAGGGAACGTTTGTGCAGAAAGTGCTTGATTCTCAATATTCAATATGAGAGTGACAGGCTATGCCAAGATTAGAAAAAAGAATGGGTTCAGGTAACAGTTAAATAGTCTTCGAATTAAACGTCATAAATCTTCATTCTTGACAATATGCATAGGGCTCGAACTCTGATTCTTGATTAAAATAAGGAAATGATAACGTTTCGACGGTATTTTCTAAATTATTTTTTATGTGGAAAACCGTTCTTGTCGAAATAGACCTCTTTGAATCCAAACATGTATTTGTGGTTTGTTTGCCTCAAATGCCATTGGTTTTTGTGATTGAACCCAATAAGTTTAGTCATTGAAGCAAAATCCATCATCCATCCCTGGTTGCCCTTTTCAAGAAAAAACGGCGATGCCTGACGGTCATCGGGAGAGAAGCGGATGACCGCTAAATTATCTTTGGTGAAAATTTCAGCGGTTGACATGGCGCGGGTTATGACACGCAGTTCATTGTCCTGTTGGGCGTCGGTTACCACCCATTGGCTAAAGAACCTTCTGGTTTCAGGGGTGTAAAGGCCAAGGTCGGGATCTTTGATATGCAGCCGGAGGACTTCAATATATTTATCCAGGGCATCCTGTACCGATGGTTGGGCCGAATATTTTCTTGCCAGAGGAGACGCCTGCTTTTTAATGATATTTGAATCGATTTCCACATTCATGCGAGACCCTGCTCCGCCCGAGAGAAATTGGCCGGTCTGATCCTTATCTTTTTCCTTCCCGTAATTCGACGCCTCTATTTCTCCAAGTGCCCTTCCGACTAAAAGTTCAACGGTGGCCTCGATTCCCGCCCCGACTTTATCGGCCTGAAAAAACGGTGCCATCTGTCTTCTTTCGATATATCCGGTAAAACCGTCCGTGAATATGGGCTCAAGATCGTATCCTATTTCGAGCCTTACCTGTTTGCCGGAAGGGTCTATAAGAAAAAGGACGCCTTTGGCGCCATTGGTTGTCCGACCCACTCCATATTCTTGAAAAAGCTCAACCGCTTTGTTATCAATATCTACCGAGCTTTGTTTTAGCACAACGGCCATAATATGGATATCCATATCCCTCAAGAGCGCACTGCTGAGCTCTATCATATGTTTTTTTTCGGCTTGTGAGAGGAGGGCGGCCTGATCGCTAACGAACGTTATACCGGAACTTTTTGGGGGGTCATAATTCCCGGTGCATCCGGCGAACATGGTGAAACAGGAAAGAAAAACAGCGGCGAATATGTTATGTTTAATTTTCATATCCATCTTTAACAAGAAAACGATTGATTTGTTTTTGGAACATAAATGATGTCACCTGTCAAGAGGATGTTTATCTGAAAGAGCGGGTTCGTTATATTCATCTTCGCCCTGTTAAATTTCCCGGCGGGAACCCTATTGAAACAGATCAAATAATAATGCAATGGATGTTCCTCCAATATAATCAGACATTTTATGTCATATCTATTTCCCTCTGCAAAACCGCTTTGTCATAAGCCACTAGTAGATCCTTTTCTCTTAAATTTCCTACTAAATCCCGACTGTTTTTTTCCTTAACAACAGGTAGCTGAGAGACTCCTTTTGAACTCATTAATTGTAGAGCCACTTGAATATTGTCCGCAGGTGTAACGGTAATCACATCCGTTGTGGCAATATCCTTGGCAAAAATATGTAAATTAGATCCTTCCTCTCCCAAAATGCGCCGTATGTCTCGAAAGGATATGATTCCTGTCAGTTGATTGTTTGCGTCTATTACATGGAGATATGAGACATCTTTTGTTCTGAAAGCTTTGATGATTTCTGCAACGGTGGCGTTTTCCGAAACAATAGCTGGTTCCCTGCTCATAAACTCTCCGACCATAAGGCTTCGCAGTATGTTCTGATCAAAACCACCGGTTATGTCAAGGCCCCTTCTCATTAGCTTGATGGTATAGATAGACCCCTTCTTGAGATGAGATGCCAAAAGGGTGCTGATAATACAACTCATCATCAGCGGCAGAATAATTTTGTAGTCATTTGTTAACTCAAATATAATAAGGATGGCTGTAATCGGAGCATGGGTTGTCCCGGCCACCAGAGCACCCATGCCTACCAGTGCATAGGCCCCCGGGGTGGCTGTTAGTTCAGGGAAAAGTGCTCCTACACACCATCCGAAAAAACCGCCCGTCATCGCCCCAATAAAAAGTGAGGGTGCAAAGATTCCCCCTGAGCCCCCGCTCCCGAGAGTAATGGAAGTCGCCAAGATTTTAATGCCAATGAGAGAAAGCAGGAAAAGAGGATAAATTTTATTGGTAAGTGAAAGATTGATAGCTCCATACCCGACGCCAAAAACCTGGGGCCATCTGATCAGAATAAGACCCAGAATAAGTCCACCAATCGCCGGTTTGATATACTCCGGTATTCTTGTAACAGCATCGAAAATGTCCTCACATTTATAGAGGAGAGTTATAAAAACCAGGGAGACCAAACCCGCTGTTAGACCCAGAAATGGATAGATTAGAAATTCCCAAAGGGTGCGCAGTTCGTAAGCCGGGATGATAAAAGCCGGAAAGTTACCAAAATAGTGCCTGGAAATTGTAGTCGCCGTAACCGATGACAATACCACCGGTGAAAAAGCGCTCAAACCAAAGTCGCCCAGAAGTATTTCAAGTGCAAAAAGGACTCCTGCGATGGGTGCGTTAAACGTTGCCGCAATGCCGGCCGCTGCACCACATCCAACCAGAGTTTTTTGTCTGGCCCGGCCGAATTTCAACAACTGCCCCACGCTTGATCCAATGCTGGAACCAATCTGTACAATGGGCCCTTCACGACCCACTGAGCCACCTGAACCGATGCACACGGCCGATGCCATGATTTTAACAAATGCCACCCGTTTGCGAATTTGACCATCGCGTAGAACTATAGCCTCCATAACCTCTGGAACGCCATGCCCTTTGGCTTCCCGCGCCCCAAAATGTACCAACATGCCAACAATAAGGCCACCCAACGCAGGCATTCCTATAAGAAAATAAGGAGGGATACTATGGCTAAAGGTGAGAATATCCGCAGAATTTCGGTAAAATAAATACTGTACCAACTTAATGGTAAATCTAAACAAAACCGCACCATACCCACCCAGTATTCCGATGATTATGGCCACCAGCAACATTGATATCTGGCTGTGCATAACAGGTTTTTTAAAAATCCTGAAATACCGTCTATACGTGTCCATGGTGATTTATTTCCACTTGTCCTTTTTGATTATATTTTCATAGTCACTCCCTGTCAATAACATTACTCTTCTGATTTATTAGACATTACACAAAGATAAGCAGCCTGTGTGTAACTTCTTAGTAGAAATGCTGGGTCAGGAACACATATAGGTGAAGTTCGTGCAGAACGTGCTTGACGGTCAATATTCAATATGAGAGTTATTGGTTATGCCAAGATTAGATGCCCCTGGAGTGTTGCACCATGTCATGGACCGGGGTATTGAGCGAAGAAAAATATTTCTGAGCGATACAGATCGCAATGATTTTATAGATCGCCTGTCAGCACTGGTCCGGGATGGAGCGATGGAAATCTATGCCTGGGTTTTGATGCTCAATCATTTTCATCTGCTTTGTAAAAGAGAGGATGGCTGAGAAATACAATGTTTATATGGGCGAACTTCGGTCAGGGGGTCGAAGAAGGGCCGTAGTGAAAGCCAGGCGTAAAATGTCATGGATCGGTGTCCGGGAACTCGGTTATTCCGGGGCTGAAGGAACCAAAAGGAAAACTCGAAATTCGCCGCTCAGAACCTGCAACCCTGAGCAATGGGAGATGCCATGATTCGACCATGTAAAACCAGCGACTTTGAAACCATGTATTCGATCATCAACGATGCCGCAGAAGCTTACCACGGAGTTATCCCCGAAGACTGCTGGCATGTTCCTTATATGTCCAAAGATGAGCTCAGCCATGAAATCGATCAAGGTGTGGTCTTTTGGGGCTATGAAGAAGAGGGTCAGTTGATTGGCATCATGGGCATTCAGGACGTGAAAGACGTCACACTTATCAGGCATGCCTATGTCCGCACCGCAAAGCGAAATCAGGGCATCGGTGGAAAACTCTTATCTGAGCTTTACCGGAAGCTCACTCGCCCGACGCTGGTGGGCACCTGGGCGGATGCTGTTTGGGCGATTCGCTTCTATGAGAAGCACGGCTTTCGATTAGTCACTCCCCAAGAAAAAACGCAATTGCTCAAGACATACTGGTCCATTCTCGACCGTCAGATCGACACGTCGGTGGTTTTGGCAGACCAGAGGTGGTTCGATCTTTCCGGTGACCGTTAATCCGGCCAAAAAGCCCGGTGAACGGGCTCAAACATTGATTCTTGATTAAAAGAGGTGTCCATGAAACACGCGTCATCGATTATATTTGCAGCGCTGTTACTGTGTACATCATTTGACGTTACCCATGCGGATACGCCCGTGGACATTTCTATAAGGGCAATGAGATGACCATGGAAAAACGTTTCAGAAAAAGATACGAATCAGGGAATACGCCTTGGGACGCCAGTCAGCCGGATTTTAATCTTATCGAAACTGTGATCAAAAATCCTATTTCGAGCTGCAAAGCCTTGGATGTTGGCTGTGGAACCGGAGACAATTCCATATGGCTTGCACAGAATCGCTTTCAGGTTATTGGTACTGATATTTCGGATATTGCCATAGAGAAAGCAAAAGAAAAAGCTTCTAAAGCCGGCGTTACATGCGATTTCATACTTCTTGACTTTCTTAAAGACAAAATTAAAGGGCTTCCTTTTGGTTTTATATTTGACAGAGGCTGTTTTCACTCATTCAGTTCTGAAGATGATCGAAGAAGATTTGCACAAAATGCCGCTGATCATTTAGAAGAAGCCGGCCTGTGGTTGTCCATCGTTGGCAATGCTGATGAGGATCGCCAGGGTCCCGGCCCACCTCAACGAACTGCTGGAGATATCGTCCTGGCGGTGGAGCCTTACTTTGAGATTCTTTCACTTCAATCAAGTTATTTTGGATCAAACCGCCCAAATCCACCCAGGGCTTGGAGGTGTCTGATGCGGAAACGGCATGTGAAGGGGCCAAACCCTGATTCTTGATTAAAATGAAGCTGATAGAGGAGAATAAGTGCCTTGCATATGAAAGCCTCCGACTCGTGCAAGATTCGGGCAATAAAGGATGATGACACTCTCGTCGAAATGATCCATAAGGAAGGTATATTATCATGAAAAAAGAATTTGGATCAAAT
>CAZDAB010000173.1:0-6696 GCA_964502855.1 uncultured Desulfobacteraceae bacterium
GCAGAGCCGAACTTGATAAGGACTACATAGCAAGTTTTGCAATCCGTGTCCGTGAGTTGTATCCGAATTGTCCGAATGGAAGAGAAAAAGTGGTCGCAGAGCATGCCTGCCGGAAGTATAGCGGACGTGTCGGGCGGAGCGCAGCGGCCAAAGAGCTGGATGAAAAAGCAGTTCACCTCGCAGTCGCTGCCCATATTCGCCATCAGGAAACAAACTATGACGAACTGCTCCTGACGGGTTTCGAAAGATGGCAAGCGCGTGAACAAGTGCATGCTCAAGCCTCCCATGTGTTGGATGAATGGCAGTCAACCGATTCCTAACAAGGCGAATGCAGTTCTAAAGGCCTCGCATGGAATAAAAATCCTGGCTCAGAGGACCAGGTTATCAAGATCAAAATAAATTACGCGCCAAATGTTAAATGCGTGTCAGTAATGGATTTGAGTTTCATTTGGAAAACAGATATCTGAATAGAAACGGCGGGTTTCCTCGAAAGAAAATACGTAACGGTCTTGTTTGGAAGTCAAATTTTATGAGAAAAGAATACTCTTCAATCTTATCTAAAAACGTCGGGGATACGGCATTTCAACAACTGCTGTCCCTTTTTGCGATACAGCTCATAAAATATTCCGTAAAGTATGTTCCTTTCCCGGCATTGATTATGAAATGTGTGAGACATGGTTGTCGCTGGTATTCCGGCGTCAATCGGTTTGAAGTTTTGGTAGACGATCATCGCTGGGCATATCTGGAAGGCGGCAGGGGAGAGGTCATTTTGTTCATTCACGGTTTCGGAGCTGACAAGGATCGTTTTGGAATATTTTTGTCTGCATTCAGCCCTTGCTATAGAGTCATTTCTCCTGATTTGCCGGGGTTTGGAGAAAATATACCGGTCTATTCTAAAAGTTATGATATACCGAGTCAGGTGAATCGTCTCAATCGTTTTGTCGACATTATCGGACTCGACAAATTTCATTTGTTCGGGATTTCCATGGGAGGATATGTTTGCGGGTGCTACGCGAGTGAATATCCTGATCGCATCATCAGCCTGTCTTTGATGGATTCAGGGGGGGTAACATCTCGAATACCGAGCGACGCCTGGATATATTACATCACTGAAGGCCGCAATGTGCTACTTTTCAAGACGCCGGATCAGGTTGACGAGCTTATGTCTTTTCTTTAATCCTCCCCAAATTCACCGCCACTTTAAAGAACACTTGGCCCGGGAGGGTAAGCGGGTTTATGCGTTACGGAAAAAGTTAATAAGCGACATCATGGATGGGGGCTTGTATCTTTTAGACAATCGCTTATCGGAAATCCGTGCCCATACATTGGCCATATGGGGCGCGGAAGATCGTATGGTACACCGAAGCGCCGTTGAAACCCTTGAAAAGGGTATTAAAAACTTTCGTTCTGTGATTTTTAAGGAATGCGGGCATCTGCCGTTTATTGAAAAGCCTGTGGAAACAAAACGGATTTACAATCAATTTTTAAAGAGTCTGGCCCGGTAACTGTTTAAGAATATTATTCCCCATCGCCGTATCATTGAATGATAAAAGGTAATGGAGGTCTGGCCACATTGTCAACAGATACGATCAAATCTTTGTTTTACAAACGAATCGCTCTTCTGCGGAACCATCGAACGCTGCGGCCCGTAGATCTTGTCGTTCTTCGCAATGGGGTCGCCCACGCTAAGTCTTTGAAAAATTGATAAAAGAGCTCTAAAAATGACCGTTTTTTGGTCCTAAACATACTATTTGGGGTGCTAAATAACAGACTCATAAATGGGAATCCAGGCTATTCAAAATATTTTCTATTTTTTTATTTACAACCGCAATAAAAAACATATTGTATGATCGCAAATTCTTAGATTCATAACGAAACTTCATGCTTCTGCCTTGGTCTATGAATATTTGAAGGCCCGAACATTTGTGATTTACAAATAAAATCTTAAATGATATTAATATAATGACGTTTCAATCGTTAGGCACGTTATCTTAAAATTTTTCATCACTTAATAATACTTAATTTGTCTATGCATTTTTGCAACCATACAACATCCTTGCAATTGGTTGAACTTTAATATAACATCCGCCAAAATGGATTTTCTTTTGAAACTGGCATGCTGTCTAAAACCGGCTTCCAATGTGAAACACCAATAGCTCTGAAAACTCGACATATGAAGTATGTCCTTAAAACATTTTTCGGTATTATTAACACGCGGCAAATTTTAATCGGTATAGCCATTCTGCTTCTGGGATCACTGGTATACCTGGTTGACCGCCCTCCCGACCAAACTTATTTTGTCTACAGCAGTCCTGTTAACATAAGTCTTTATAACGTCATCCCAAATTTATTCGGTCTTATCGGCAACAGTCTCCCGACATTTATTCATATATTTTCATTCATTTTGATAACAGCGGGTCTTATATGTTATCGGAAGAAAGGCTACCTAATTATTTGTACAAGTTGGTTTCTTGTAGATTGTGCTTTTGAGTTCGGGCAGAAATATAATTCATTGGCTCTAAGAATAATACCTGATTGGTTCGCAGGTATTCCATTTTTAGAAAATACCAAGAACTATTTTCTTTATGGTACCTTTGATTCTATTGACCTGGCGGCTATTACCATCGGTACGGTAGTCGCCTACTTTTTACTGATATCTACAAATAAAAGTGAAAGGAAAATAGTGCCATGAAAAAAGTTAAAAATGAGCTTAGTAATAATTTGCGTTACATTTGCCTTATCGTTGTTATTGCCTTTGGATTAATAGGAATCGTTGGCTCCGGAGGAGGCGGCGGTGGACACTCCGAATACTTTACAACGGTATCTCTATATGCTGAATATGCCGAAGGTTTGTATGATGCAGACGCTACGGTAAAAGTCGATACTAGTGATCCGGCGGATGATAGATGTGATATTTATACTTTTTTTGCTGATGAGGTTCCTGTAACGATAACTTCCACTTCGAAGCCAAATTTACCAGAAGGGACCACGGCTAATCCGGTAAAAATACTGTCTTACACCGTTGAATATATTCCTCTTGAAGATTCGCCTGCTGTCCCGACGAAACGGTTTAGTCATGAGCTGACAATATTGCCTGACCATAGTGCTGTAATACCGATTCGGGTGATTGACCAGGAGGATAAAATTGATCCATCATCACCCTTATATTATAGAGATTATTTCGATTCACGCGCAGCTCAATATGAATATACAGTTATAGTAAAACTAAAAGCGGAAGAAGTGTTTTCCGGAGAAGGACAAACAATCGAAGTTCAGTTTTCTTTGTATTATTATGATATAGCTGATGAATGTTATGGAATGCCCTCCTAAAACTGCACAAATCAGAGCCAGCGGATCAGCGTGTCCTTAGAGGGGTTAGAGGTTTATTCCAACATAAATTCATATTCATTATATAATAAAAAAGGGGAATCGAACCGAAATGGGGAAAGCATGTGTACAGGGTCAAGCTTGTCTAAGCGACCGGACCAGGGACTTTCTGATGTGGACTGAGGGTTCTTTATAATCGGCGACGAAATTAATCAGATGCCGGCATGTAATCTTTTTAACTGACTGGATTCTTTAGTTGTTACAAATGTTTCAATCATCTATTCGGACACTGCAAGCTTACGATCAAGGGTTTAACCGTAGGCAATAAATGAGTCGTCGCATGTCATTGTTTTTTGAAAATGATGTCCCCATAAAACGTTACAGCAGATTCGAGGGTATTATCCGTATCGGTCATGATGGCGACTCCGGAGATGGTTGAAGGTTCTGTGCCAAACGCTTTTTTGTAGTCCTCGTACAAATTTCGCTCCTCTCGCACCCAGGTGTTTAACATTTTCTCACCGCTTCTGACCACAATCATCATTGCCCGCTCCGTGTATGGATTCGGAACCACGGTTCCTTCCTTTGCCTTGCTGCCCCATATGTAATTGATTGCACCCTGCGGAGGGTATTCCCCATAAAAAATGCGTGCGGCTTTGTATTTGGTTTTCTCCATGAAACTCAGTTTTGCCGGGTCATATGTAAACGTAACATAAATCCGGGCAGGATAATCATCTCCCTGCTTTTTCGTGACATCCCCTTTTTCAAATATCTTTGTAATTTTCCATTGCCATGTGATGATCGGATATTCTGTGGGATCGATGCTGATTTTCCGAATTAAGCCCGAGGATGAACTGTTGCTGACAGCCTTTACAACTCGTATCCCATCGTCAACCACCAGTGTGTATCGGGTATGGTTTTTGATCTTTCTGAACGTCAGGGGTTCCCAGCCTTGGGGAATACCGTCCAATTCTTTTGCCGCCGAAAATTTTCCGACTTCAATAACAGATCCCGTCCGGGCATTCGAAGGAAAGATAACCAGAAAAAACAATGCCTGAATCACGATGATCCAGTTTCGGCCTCTGTGAGTATGTTTGATGAGTTTTAGTTTTTCCATACAGATATTTTGGACAAAATATCTCTTTTTCCGTTTTATTTTCCGAAAAATAATTTATATAACATACATCGAGGGTCTCGAAAAGGTCTTTAATCTGTGATAATTCTGTGTTAATAAGATTTGTGTTTACATGGCATTTTTCAGCTTGATCGGCAGACAAAATTAGCCTTTCGCGGAACCGCTCAACCTAGTTCTATCTTTTAAATATCGGATTTTCGTTTTAAGATATTCCACCCATTTGAACCAAAAAAGCCGAGGTTATGGTACCTTGTTGTTCATGTAACAACTTATTAAACATACTCAAATTTTATTCATAGCTTATCAAAAGGAGCGTTAAAAATGGAAATCAAAAAAATATTATGCCCGGTAGATTTCTCTGAAATCTCCGATAACGCTTTGAAATACGCGGTCTTTTTAGCGTCTCATCATCATGCTGAGATTCTGATGCTGCACGTAGTGGAACATCTTCATGAATTCGAGAATTACCAGATCCTTGTTTTCACACCGATAGAACTTTCGGAAAAAATGGAGAAGCACGCACATGAAGAGCTGAACAAGTTAACCGAACAAATCAAAAAGGCCATTAAAGTGGAAACCATCGTACGGCAGGGCAAGGCCTTTGTTGAAATCATCAAAGAAGCCAAGGAAAAAGATATGGACTTGATTGTGATGGGCAGCCACGGCAGGACAGGTATTTCACACATGCTCATGGGAAGCGTTGCGGAAAAAGTAGTTCGCAAAGCCAATTGTCCGGTCCTGATTGTCAGAGACAAAAACACTCAATTTGATATCCCATGACAGCAATCCTTCTGCTGGAAATTAACGATGTTGTAAAAAAAATAAGGATGATGGTGTCAAGCCACAGCAATCTGTAAATAAAAATGGAGGTATTCAATGAGTAAAAAAACACATCTTTATGTATTATGGACCAATGATAATCCGATTACAGCAGAAAAAATGGTGTTCATGTATACCGTAAATTCTCTGATTCATGGTTGGTGGGAAAAAGTCACCCTTATTATTTGGGGCGCACCCGCTCAATTGGTGAGCGAAGACGTCAATATTCAAAAAAAGGTTAAGGAAGCATTAGATAAAGGGGTTCATATTACTGCATGCAAAGCCTGTGCAGATCAATTAGGAGTAACCGAAACTTTGGAAAAACTTAAAATTGAAGTCAAGTATTGGGGAGTCCCTCTCACGGAGATTTTAACCGGTGAGGAAAAACTGTTAACCATTTAAGATGGAATCGATAATGAGCAGACATAAAATCAAATTTCTCCCCCACAACAAAGAAATAACAGTTATGCATGGAGAAAACCTTATCCGCGCTGCCATGGAAGCAGGAGTCTACATTAATGCTTCCTGCGGTGGAGAGGGTGTATGCGGAAAATGCCGTGTTATTATCGAAGATGGAAGTGTTGAGGGAGGAATAACTGAAAAATTAAGCAAAGAAGATATTGAAAAGGGCTACCGTCAGGCCTGTCTGGCATCTGTTCAGAGTGACCTCATAGTCCGTATTCCCGTAGAATCGGAAGTTGATATCAGTGTTCTTAACCTTCAAAAGACTCCCAGACGGAAAGCTCAAATATGGGAAATGAATCTTGAGGAGTTAAAGGAAAAAGGTCTTTTCATGCCTCCGGTTGAAAAGAAATACCTGGAGCTCCCCGAGCCCACATCGCATGACAATCTGCCGGATGTAACCAGACTGATCTCTTTCCTGAAAGCCAAACATGATGAACATCGTCTTGTGGTTCAGCTTCCGGTAATCCGGAAAATTTCTGATATTTTAAGAAAAGACGGCTTCAGAGTTACGGCAACACTTGCCCGACCTGTCCATTCCGGAAGAAAAACACATATTATAAATATTCAGCCGGGAGACACAACGGATCGGAATTATGCCATTGCCGTGGATATCGGGACAACAACCGTCTACAGCCAGTTATTGGATCTCATAACCGGCGATGTACTGGCCTCGTACGGTGATTATAACGGACAGATCAGCTATGGCGAAGACGTAATCAGTCGAATTATTTTTGCGGACAAGCCCGGCGGCCTGCAAAAGCTTCACGCGGTGATTATTTCAAATATTAACCGGCTAATAAAAAAGATGGTTAAACGGGCCGGGATCGATTCTGATGAGATTTCCACCATCACTTTGGCAGGCAATACAACCATGACCCAGCTCATGCTGAAGGTTAACCCCAATGCCGTTGAATTAAGGTTTTGATAAAAATTATCTCTTGTATTTTTGAGTA
>CAZDAB010000174.1:0-6664 GCA_964502855.1 uncultured Desulfobacteraceae bacterium
TGGTAGATTTTGGTTTCCGGCAAGGCCCGAGCGAGTTTTCAACCGCAGGCATAGTTCGCTATGTCGAGGATTGAAAACGAGCAAGAACGCCGCCGGGGGTCGAAAGATGCCATTTATGGATGGACAAGAACTAATTCGCACGCCCTTGGACCTATTTCCGGGTGCCCCGTATGGCGGGGTTGGATTTGGGAGTGATATGGGCGGTGGAAAAACCGTTTAAGAAGGGAGAAAATAATGGCTTATATTACAATGAAAGAACTACTTGAATCCGGAGTACATTTTGGTCATCAGACAAAGCGCTGGAACCCCAAGATGAAGCAATATATCTTTGGGGCCAGGAACGGCATCTATATTATTGACCTTCAGAGAACTGTTCGAATGTTCAGGAGAGTATATGATTTTGTAATAGATACCGTTGCAGGTGGCAAGATGCTCCTTTTTGTAGGAACCAAAAAACAGGCCCGGGATTCCATCTATGAAGAAGCGAATCGATGCGAAATGTTTTATGTTCATAACCGATGGCTGGGCGGGATGCTGACAAATTTTCAGACCATAAAAAAAAGTATAGAACGTCTTAACTATCTAAATACAATTGTAAATGACGGATCGATCAATCTTTTTCCCAAAAAAGAGGGGCTGAAGCTTGAAAAAGAACGGGTAAAACTCGACAATAATCTTGGCGGAATACGCACCATGAATGATCTTCCCGGTGCTATTTTTGTGGTTGATCCCAAGAACGAGGCGATTGCAGTTCGTGAGGGAAGACGACTGGGAATTCCGATTATTGCTATTGTAGATACCAATTGTAATCCTGATGAGATTGATTATATCATACCCGGTAATGATGATGCCATCCGTGCAATACGGCTGATCACATCCAGAATCGCTGATGCTTGTATTGAAGGTAAAGAGCGTCTGGCTGAAAAACAGCAGGCTGAAACCGACAAAGAAGTGGAGGAAGTATCTGAGGTTGCTGCCGCAAGTGCGGAATTAAAGCCGGGTGAAAGAAAGATTATTTCAGAGGGTACAGAGGGACCTGTTGTGGAAATAATTAAAAAATCAACATCTGCAACCGAACATACTGAAGCTCCTGAAGATTCTGAAAGTCAGGAATCGAGAGAAACAACTGAAGCTGAAGAGACAGGAGAATAATGATGGCGACAATTAGTGCTGCAACGGTCAAAGAGCTCCGTGAAAAGACCGGGGCCGGAATCATGAATTGTAAAGAAGCACTTTCCGATTGTAACGGAGATATAAGCAAGGCGGTCGATTTTTTAAGAAAAAAAGGTTTGGCCACAGCGGCCAAACGCGCCGGCAGGGCCATGACGGAAGGAATAGTCGAGTCTTATATTCATATGGACAGCAAGCTTGGTGTTCTGGTCGAAATTAACTGTGAAACCGATTTTGTTGCAAAAAATGATGATTTTAAGGAATTTGCAAAAAATATTGCAATGCATATTACAGCAACTAATCCTGTAGGTATACGGCAAGAAGATGTCCCCAAAGAAACGATCCACAAAGAAAAAGAAATTTACCGTGCACAGGTCCTGGAAATGGGCAAGCCTGAAAAAATAGTAGACAAGATAGTAGACGGCAAGCTTAAAAAATATTTTAAGGATAACTGCCTGATGAATCAGGCCTATGTTCGTGATCCCAATATAACCATTGAAGATCTTTTAAATGAAATGGTTGCAAAAATCGGTGAAAACATTATAATTAAACGTTTTGCAAGGTTTAAAATAGGTGAGGAATAAGCTTTGACAATGCCTCAATTTAAAAGGGTTCTATTGAAACTGAGCGGTGAAGCGTTGATGGGTGATCAGAATTTTGGAATAAGCCCTGATGTCATAAAATATGTGGCTGAAGAAGTCCGCTCGGTATTTGACCTCGGAGTTCAAATTGCCATAGTCGTCGGCGGTGGTAATATTTTCAGGGGGGTTGCCGCCGCTTCATATGGTATAGACAGAGTTTCTGCAGACCGCATGGGTATGTTGGCCACGGTGATTAACAGTCTGGCTTTACAGGATGCTCTGGAAGAAAATGGGATTATGACTCGTGTCCAGAGCGCCATTTCAATGCATGAGGTGGCCGAACCGTTCATCATCCGGAGGGCGATCCGCCATCTTGAAAAAGGGCGGGTGGTGATATTTGCAGCCGGCACCGGCAATCCTTACTTTACCACCGATACCGCTGCGGTGCTCAGGGCACAGGAAATACGTGCCGATATCCTTTTAAAGGCGACAAAGGTTGACGGCCTTTATGATTCAGATCCGGTTGTCCATAAGAATGCTAGATTTATAAAAAAGATCAAATACATGGAGGTCATTGAACAACAGCTCCATGTGATGGATATGACGGCCATTTCTCTTGCCATGGATAATAAGCTTCCCCTTGTTGTTTTTAATTTGACAAACAAGGGAAATATAAAAAGGGTCATATGTGGAGAATCGGTGGGAACCCGGATAAGCACTTAGGACTTCGCACAACATTTTATTCTTCCATGCCGACAGCACATACAGGTTGCCGCTAAAAAACATGTAATTTAAATAGGCTTATAAATTCTGAGAGGTTTTAATAGGAAGAAATCCATGATTGAATCGATATATCAGGAAACTCGGGAGGGTATGAATAAGTCAATAGACTCTCTTAAAAATGAATTTAAGAAGGTCCGGACCGGACGGGCCTCCCTGTCCATTCTTGATGGTATCCGGGTTGAATACTACGGTACGATGACTCCTCTTAATCAAATGGCATCTCTTTCTATTCCTGAAAGCAGACTAATTACCATACAGCCGTGGGATGTTTCCGTGATCAAGGATATAGAAAAGGCTATATTGAAATCTGACTTAGGGTTAACGCCCTCAAACGATGGCAAGCTAATCCGTATTTCCATTCCGCCGCTTACCGAAGAGAGAAGAAAAGAACTTGTCAAGGTTATACATAAAAAAGGCGAGGAACATAGGGTTACCGTGCGCAACATCAGGCGTGATTCCAACGAGCTGTTGAAAGAATTCAAAAAGAATGGTGAGATTTCGGAAGATGATGCCTTCAGAGCTCAAGACCAGGTCCAGAAGATAACAGATGAGCATATCAAGCTTATCGACGATGTCTGTAAAGAAAAAGAGAAAGAAATCCTTGAATTCTAATACATCTTCCTCTAGTTACAATGATCTTGATCCTACAAAGTTACCCTCACATGTTGCCGTTATTATGGACGGTAATGGCCGCTGGGCCAAAAAGCGCCTTTTAAATCGGATTCAAGGACATGAAAAGGGTTCGGAAACTGTTCGAACCATTGTTCGAGCCTGCCGCGAAATCGGTATCTCCTATCTGACCCTGTATGCTTTTTCCACTGAAAACTGGCAGCGACCCCAATCCGAAGTGCTTGCTCTGATGACCCTTCTTAAAAAATTTCTCGAATCGGAAAAAAAAGAGATGCTGGATAACAATATCCGCTTGTGTGCAATCGGACAGATAGAACGGTTGCCGGAAAATGTCCGGCAAGTATTACTTAACGTTATGGCGTTAACAAAAAATAATAACGGCATGACCCTAAATCTGGCATTGAGCTACGGCGGGCGGGCTGAAATCGTTAAGATGGTTAAAGAGATCGCAATGAAAGCCAAAGATGGTACTATCGGCCCGGATTCAATAACACCAGAAATTATATCTGAACACCTGTATACACGTCAAATGCCTGATCCGGATCTTTTGATTAGAACAAGCGGAGAAATGCGCATAAGTAATTTTCTCCTGTGGCAGATCGCCTACTCGGAAATTTATATTACAGATACTTTATGGCCCGATTTTGGGAAGGATGAATTTGTGCGAATTCTGAAAGATTATCAGCAGCGGGAACGGAGGTTCGGTAAAATCTGAAGATGGACCTTAAGGGGATTCACCCCGGTACCATCTTCCGGAGCTACGGGGCCTGTCCCGGTACTTTCACGGGGAGCTACGGGGAAGGCCGGGTAAACGGGCAAAAATGATGGGTGAGCTTGTCCTGAACCCAGTTGAAGGAAAGGTGTTTTGTTACAACTAAAATGCATTTGAAACGATGGATTACAGCTTTTGTGGCCATTCCCTTTCTTGTTTTGCTGATCGGCAGCGGGGGGGCATTGATGTTTTCTATGGTTATCGGTGCCATATGCCTCATAGCCCTTTGGGAATTTTTTCATATTTTACTTGGCAAAACTGAACCCTTGAATCCACTTTTCTTTAAGCTTTTGGCTTTCATCATAGGTCCGGCTGTTATCTGGGCTGCATATATGAATTCATTCAAAATTATTTTAGGCCTTATTGCTTTAAATCTTATTGTCTCTGCCCTGATCTCTCTTTCTAAATTTAAATCTGATGCATCCGTATCGGAAATTGTTTTAAAACAGGTTTTGGGAGTTGTATATATACCTGTATTTCTATCGTATCTTGTTTTGATCCGGAATGGTGATGATGGTGTTTCCTGGATTTTTTTTCTATTAATCGTGGTTTTTCTGGGTGATACAGGTGCATTCTACACCGGATCTTATTTGGGGCGACATAAGCTTTGCCCTGCAGTAAGTCCGAACAAAACCATAGAAGGCTCTGTTGGCGGACTTGCCGTCAATGTATGCGCGGGTGCTTTGTTCAAAATTTTCTTTTTTCCGCTGTTGCAGTGGAACTTAAGTATCCTGTTTTTCCTTTGCATCGGTGTTGCAGGACAGGTGGGCGATCTGTTTGAATCTAAACTTAAGAGAGTCGCCAATATAAAGGATTCCGGTGCATTACTTCCCGGTCACGGTGGATTTCTGGATCGGATTGATGCGTTACTTTTTGCGGCCCCGGTCGCTTATTTTTTCATAGAATATATATTATAAAATGAAAAACCTTTCCATACTTGGATCCACAGGATCCATTGGGCGCAATACACTTGAAATTGTAACAATGTTTCCCGAACGATTTACCGTAAAGGCGCTTGCAGCTAAAAATAATACAAGCTTATTGGCCGGTCAGGTGGAGAAATTCGGCCCTGACATCGCTGTGGTTTTTGATGAAAACCGTGCCATTGAATTGAAAAGCATGCTTCCGTCGGGGTCAAAGGTTGAAATTATGTATGGACAAGACGGCTACAGGACCGCGGCGACCTATGATTCTGTTGATATGGTTGTTACCGCAGTTGTGGGAGCGGCCGGGCTGATACCGACCCTTGCTGCTATAGAGGCAGGGAAAAACATTGCACTGGCAAATAAGGAAACCCTTGTAATGGCCGGCGAGATTGTTATAAAAGAGGCGGCACGAAATCGTGTAAAGATAATTCCAATAGATAGTGAACACAGCGCAATTTTTCAATGTATTGCGGGCAACCGCAGGCAAGATCTGGATAAAATCCTCCTCACCGCTTCCGGCGGTCCGTTTTTGAACCGGCCGGAAAATGAATTTGTGAAAATTAAACCCCAGGATGCACTCAACCATCCAACCTGGCAGATGGGGAAAAAGGTTAGTGTCGATTCAGCGACCCTAATGAACAAGGGGCTTGAGGTTATAGAAGCAAAATGTCTGTTCGGTGTTTCACAGGAAATGATTGAAGTTCTGATCCATCCGCAAAGTGTGATCCATTCCATGGTTTCTTTTAAAGATGGAGCGGTAATAGCCCAGCTTGGAATTCCGGATATGAAGGGGGCAATTGCATATGCCCTGTCGTATCCTGAACGTCTTGCACTGGAGCAGCCGTTGCCTGATTTTGTCGGGATCGGGGCGCTAACTTTCGAACAGCCCGATTTAAATAAATTTCCATGCCTTGGTCTGGCGTATAAGGCCTGCCAAACCGGAGAGACGCTGCCGGCAGTGTTAAATGCCGCAAACGAGATGGCGGTTCAGGCTTTTTTGAAGCAACGGATACCATTTGTCAAAATACCTGAGGTTATCGGAAAAACAATGGAGAGCCATACGGTTGTTACGAACCCGGCCTTTGATGATATTGTCGAATCTGACAGATGGGCCCGGGAGCAGGCCCGAAATCTGATCGATAGAATATAACAATACAATTACTTTTCAGCAGGAACTTTTACAATAATGAGCGTTAATATATTTGCATTGGTCATCGTTTTGGGCGTACTGATATTTTTTCATGAGCTGGGACATTTCCTGGTTGCCAGGTTATTCGGCGTGGGGGTCGAAAAATTTTCACTCGGTTTTGGCCCCAGATTAATCGGTAAAAAGATCGGCATTACCGATTATATCATTTCCGCCATACCGTTAGGCGGATATGTTAAAATGGTTGGCGAGCAACCCGATGCCGAGTTAGATCCCGCCGACATTCCGATCTCATTTACCCACAAAAATGTCTGGAAAAGGATATTTATCGTTGCGGCCGGTCCTTTTTTTAATTTCCTTCTGGCCGTGATAATCTTCTTTGGTATTTTTCAAATTTCCGGCATGTTTATCTTACAGCCTTACATAGGAGAGGTACAGGAAGGTACGCCTGCATACCGGGGAGGTCTGGAAAAGGATGACCTGATTACATCCATAAATGGCGTTAATCTATCAACCTGGGAGGAAATGGCAGAAATTATTACGGGAAGCAAAGGCAGGCGCCTTTCCATATCCGTGCGTCGAGGAGATTCTACCCGGGTCGTAAATATTACGCCGGAAATCAAAACATTTAAAAATATATTTAACGAAGATGTAG
>CAZDAB010000175.1:0-6652 GCA_964502855.1 uncultured Desulfobacteraceae bacterium
CGGAAGCAAACGCCTTGTTGAAACGATCAATCGCTTCCTTACCATTGGCTGTAATCGTTGGAACGAGACCCCAGGATGTTGTCATTTCCTTGAGCAGGATACGGTTGGTGGTGTTGTCATCCACAATGAGAACCGGCATTCCCGAAAGATCCTGCGGTTTGGGACGCGGGACTCTGATGTCTTTCGACCGGCTGAGTTCAAAGCAGACAGTGAAATGGAAAATGCTGCCGGGACCACCTTTGGATTGTTGATTGTTGATTGTTTTTATTTTTGGGAAGATCCTTCAATCGAAAATCATCAATTGAAAATCGACAATCCCTGGGGCTCTCCACATGGATCTTACCCCCCATCATCTCAACAAACTGTCTGGTTATGGATAGCCCCAGACCCGTGCCACCGTACTTTCTCGTGGTGGAACCATCCACCTGTTCGAAATTTTTGAAAATTGAATCCAGCTTGTCCTGAGGAATCCCGATGCCGGTGTCCGATACCATGAAATGGAGTTTCACCGAATCGTCCGACTCGGATTCCATTTCAACCCGGATCACAATTTCGCCTTCCTCGGTAAATTTAAGAGAATTCCCCGCTATATTGACGATAATCTGGCGCAGCCTGCCCGGGTCGCCGATTAAAGCGGTGGGCACATCCGGCCGGATGTGACAGGCCAACTCCAAACCCTTTTCCTGGGCCTTCAACGCCAGGGTGTCGGCAGCATTTTCAAGTGTGACGCGCAGGTTAAAATCGATGGCTTCCAGCGCCATTTTTCCGGCTTCGATTTTAGAAAAATCCAGGATGTCATTGATCAGTGTCAGTAGCGTATCTGCTGACATCTTTACCATTTCCAAATAGTTCCGCTGATCTCCGGTCAGGTCGGTACCCAGGACCAGTTCCGTCATGCCGATGATCCCGTTCATGGGCGTGCGGATCTCGTGGCTCATATTGGCAAGAAACTCGCTTTTTGCACGGCTGGCTGCTTCGGCTTCTTTCTTGGACTTCAGGGCTTCTCGATTCGCTTCGGCCAGTTCTGCCGTACGTTCGACCACCTTCTCGTCTAAAGATTTGTTATAGTCGGCCAGTTCTTTGGATCGCTCGGATTGGATACGATTACTCGAGGTGAGGCTCCCATGCCATTTTCGTACTGCACCAAACATGAAAAACAAGCTGATGAATAAGAACAGGATGAGTAGTACCACTATTGAGATATATAGAAATTGTCGGTGCTGCTCACGTTTCAGCTCGGCAGCGATGATCTTAGAGAGATTGGCAGTGAGATTTGTCATCCCTTTTGCATAAATCCGTTTTTGGGTTTCATATTGGTCGCCGAATAAGATCGCTTTAGCTTCGTCAACGCGGCCTTGGCGAACCAAATCAAATGCCTGGTTTTCCATAGTCACAAGCTTGATATTGGCAGCGTCGGTCTGGACAACCGCTTCATCGTTGTAAGCTTCAGGTGCGAGCTTCATAGCCTTTTTAATAGCAACATCTAATTCCGGCTCAAAACTCCGGTATCGCTTCTCCCATCGCAGATCGCCCGTCGCTGTTGCCATACGCGCAGACATGGTCAACACTTCGTCAAGATGAATGATAATGCCAAGCAATTCCTTAAGTTGAATAGTAATATCCCTGTGCATGGTGAATTTTGTCATCCCTTGAACGTAAATCAGCTTTTGCCTCTCATACTCATCACTGAACAAAAGAACCCTCGCTTCGTCAACGCGGCCCTGGCGAACCAAATCAAATGCCTGGTTTTCCATAGTCACAAGCTTGATATTGGCAGCGTCGGTCTGAGCAGCCGCTTCGTCGTTGTAAGCTTCAGGTACGAGCTTCATAGCCTTTTTAATAGCAACATCTAATTCCGGCTCAAAATTACGGTATCGCTTCTCCCACCGCAGGTCGCCCGTCGCTGTCGCCATAAGCGCAGACATGGTCAACACTTCGTCAAGATGAATGATAATACCCCGCAATTCCGTGATTTTATAATTCCATTCTTTTGTGGTTTTTGTCTCTTCGTACGAGTCCACACGGTCCAACTCAAAAATATCAGTACCGCACATGTCATGAAAATTACAACTGTCAGGAAAGTAATCGGACTATTTCTTGGTAACCCATCTTCATGTATCATCGCTATGACCTTGTCAAATTTGGATTATGTTTTGAATTGATTTCATAAGGCAGAAAGTTAAAATAATTAGCTTGGGATTTTCATTATCAATATTATTCAAGTTAGTCAGAAAGAGTGCCCCTATGGTTATGTATTCTTGCATTTTCAGAAAGTATTTTTTGCCCAATTTATATTCACGTATATTTCTGGTATCCCTTAGAAAATTGTCCCTTGAATACTCCGTGTTCGGATAATGATACATACATTCTACCATCCCGAAAACTCCTGCAGCGTCGTTTCTTAGTGGAGCAGAACAACTCTAACATGGCCTGCATGACCGGGTTTTCAAGCTCAAAATTAAGCTTCAACCGGTTCTCCGTCTTGGTCCTGCTGAAAACCGAGATCGCAAACGCCATGGTGTAACGCATTGAAACTATTCGATCTGTAATTTTTTACCCTCATTTAAAAGTGCTGCCATCTCCGACGCCGGAAGGGGTTTGCTGAACAAATAACCCTGCATTTCATCGCACCCCTCATTGCGTAGAAATGCCAGCTGTTTTTTTGTCCCCACACCTTCCGCCACCGTCTTTAAATTCAAGCTCCTTGCCAGAGAAAGCACCATTTTTACAATGGCCGAGGCTTCAGTGTTATCCGGAGTATCGTCAACGAACGATTTGTCGATCTTTAGTTCACTCAACGGCATTTTTTTCAGATAAGACAGCGAAGAATATCCCGTACCGAAATCGTCTATGGACACATGGATGCCCAGTTCCTTTAAAAGTTTAAGGGCCTTGATGGTTGTCTCTATATCGAAGATCACGATGCTTTCCGTGATCTCAATTGTGAGAAGATTCGGCGACAAACCTGTTTTGTTAAGCGTTTTCCTTATCATGGCAACGAGGTTTTCCTGGCGAAACTGTTTGACGGAAAGGTTTACGGCTACACAAAGATCGCGGTGACTGGCAACACCGAATTCTCTGGCTTGACGACAGGCCGTTGACAGCACCCACTCACCCAACGGGAAAATAACGCCGTTATCCTCTGCCAAAGAAATGAATTCACCCGGCGGCACCATTTCTTTTTTCAGGCGGTTCCATCGAACCAAAGCTTCCATCCCGGAGACAACACCTGTTTGAATATTGACCTTCGGTTGATAGTAAACCATGAATTCTTCGCGCTCCAGGCCCCCTCGAAGATCATTTCCCAGGGCAATCCGCCGCATCACCTCACGATTCATCACATCCGTGAACAGGCGAAACTGGTTTTTCCCCCGGCCCTTGACCCGGTACATGGCCACATCGGCATTTTTCACCAGCGTTTCAATGTCATTGCCGTCATTGGGATAAATGGTGATGCCGATGCTTGCATTGACATAAATTTGCTTGTCTCCCAGTGTGAACGGTTTTTTGAATGCTTCGATAATTCTCTCTGCAAGCCTTGTCGCAGCCGGCTCTTCTTTACGGATGAATTGAGCGAGCAGCAGGAACTCGTCGCCACCGAGACGGGCAACCGTATCCTCTTCCCGGCAGCATGCCGTCAGGCTCTTAGCGACTTGTTTAAGTAGAAGATCGCCAAAATAGTGCCCCTGGCTGTCGTTGACATTTTTGAAATCATCCAGGTCGATGTAAAGTACACCCAGCGGCAGTTCGTTTCGGCGGGCATGGGCGATGGCCATCTTTAGCCGGTCATTGAACAGTTGACGGTTCGGCAAACCGGTCAAGGCATCATAATTGGCCTGGTATCGGAGTTGCTCTTCACTGCGTTTTATATCTGTGATGTCGTGAAACAGCGCAACATAGTGGATCGTTTTGCCTTCAGAACCCTTAATCGCGTTGATCGAAAGCCATTCCGGATAGGTTTCACCGTTTTTGCGGCGGTTCCATATCTCGCCCTCCCACATGCCGCGGGTAATCAAAGACGCCCACATCTCTTCATAAAATGCCTGGTCGTGCCGGTCGGACTTAAGGATGCGGGGATTTTGGCCGATGACCTCTTCGGGGTCAAAACCGGTAATGGCCGTGAAAGCTTTATTGACCCTCTGAATAATGCCTTCGCTGTCCGTAATCATGATCCCCTCAATGGTGTTTTCAAAGACACTGGCTGCCAGTATCATCTGTTTTTCATATTGCTTGCGATCTTCGATTTCTTTTTCAAGCCGGACATTTGCACCTCGAAGCGCCTCAGTACGATCCAGTACCTGTTGCTCGACCTCTGTATACGCCCTTTGCAGTTTTGATTCCGCCGCCCCGAGTCTTTCGTAATCTCTGCTGGCCTTTAGAGAGAGGAAAACGATAATGCCCAATAAAGCCAAGGAGGATGGGAATATTGTCCAGTACAATCTTGTGACCAACGCGTCCAGTTTTGATTTTCTTTCGCTGATATCGTAATAAATCTCAAAAGCGCCAGCGAATTTTTCCTGACGCATAATTGGCACATACGACTCGACCACATCGCTTTTCGAGATGATCCCCTCAGCGGTTTTAGAATCTTTTCTTACTGTTTTTGTATAGGGTTTGCCCTTTGCCACGAATCTGATGAAATAGTCATTGCAATTGATCTGGCCGATTTCATTTTTATCGGCGGAAAAGAGTATTTCGCCGGAAGAGGAGAATATTTTCAGTTTCTGAATGGACAGAAGGCGGGAGGCATCCATAATCATTGGCATGTTGACATTTGAAAGGCTGTCTTTAGTGATAGCTCGTTCGTCTTTCCCGAAAAGCATAAATGATAAATGGGCTCCGGCCCGTACCGCCGCCGCCTCGGTATTTTCAACCAACAAGTCGGTATACTTGGGAGATATAACCAATAAGGTGTAAGACGAAAGAGCCGTTACACCAATAATGGCAATTGTCAGAGCCGCTTTTATAAAGTTGAATTTTCCCATTTTCCGACCTCCTGTTTGATTTTGTAAAAGGATTGCAGAGGTTTTCTCAATTAATATAAGCGAACTCCTGCCGCAGTCTTCGCATTAAAATATACAGCATGCAATAAATTAATGCTCACCGTGTGACAGGGTTTGAAATTCCAGGATACTTGCATCATCTTTACCTGCGAAACGTAAGATTAACGAACCCCGCTAACTGCGGGGTTTGTTGGTTATGCATAGTGTTGGTAACATCCAGTATTTCGACAATGAAATATTCGCTGTTTGGATAATGATACTTGAATTCCGGAAAACACGTTTCTTGGTCCTCGTTGCTTTTTTTCAATCTTCAATCCCTGGCCCAGACCTGGCCTCCTCAGGTCCTTCGGTGATATGCCGGACATTGGGCAACAAAAGGACTACGAGCAGCTCACAGTATGTCGCACTAGGGCGGGCAACAATAGTCAATCGTCAATTTGTTTGTCCAGCACCTGCCGCACCTTGCGCACCAAACCTTCCGGTGAAAACGGCTTTTCGAGAAAATTAAGTCCCGGTGCCAAAACACCGTGATGAACAATAGACTCGTCCGTATATCCAGACATGTAAATTACCTTCATTTGTGGGTGGAGCGGTTGCAACCGTTCTGCTGTTTCCTTGCCGCCCATCTTGGGCATCACCACATCAGTTATCATCAGATCAATCGTCCCCTCGTGTTCCTTGCCTATTCTAAAGGCATTTTCCCCGTTTTCAGCCATCAACACCCTGTATCCATATTGCTGGAGAGCCTTTTGCACAAATTTTCGAAGGCTATCCTCATCCTCTACAATCAAAACGGTCTCAGAACCATCGAAATTCTCCACAGGGGTTTGTTCTTTTTCCTCCGCCTTAACATCTCCCTTCGCCTTGGGCAGATAAATCTTGAAGGTTGAACCCTGTCCAGTCTCGCTGTAGACCCATATAAAACCATTGTTTTGTTTAACAATGCCGTAGATCGTGGAAAGACCCAATCCCGTGCCCTTGCCTTTCTCCTTGGTGGTATAGAAAGGATCAAAGATATGTTCCTGGACTTCTTTGTCCATCCCAATACCGGTATCACTTACAGTCAGCATCACATAAGAGCCTGGCTGCTTTTCAACAATACCGTGCTTCCTAAAATAGTTTTCGTCCAGATCCATGTTGACCGTTTCAATGGTGAGCTTGCCTCCAATGGGCATGGCGTCCTTGGCATTGACCACCAGGTTCATGATCACCTGCTCCATCTGTCCGGGGTCTATCTCTACCTTACATAAGGCAGATTTTGGGATCATCAGAATCTCAATATCCTCTCCAATCAGGCAGACAATCATTTTCTCTATATCTGTCAATAATTCATTCAGATCCACAATCTTAGGCTGGATAATCTGTTTGTGGCTGAAGGCGAGGAGCTGGCGGGTCAAAGCGGCTGCCCTTTCCCCGGCCATCTTGATCTCCTTTATGTCCTCACTTAAGGATTCATCCTTGTCGACAGTCTCTAACGCAAGCTCAGCATACCCGATAATGGTGGTCAGTATATTGTTGAAATCATGGGCCACACTGCTTGCCAGGGTGCTGATGGCCTCCATTTTCTGAGATTGAATAAGCTGTTTCTCAAGATGCTTGGATTCCGTTATATCAATAAATGCCGCCCGTGTCCCCGTTACCTTGCCGAA
>CAZDAB010000176.1:0-6638 GCA_964502855.1 uncultured Desulfobacteraceae bacterium
GAAGACGTTCCTGCTCCAGACGGACGATTTCAAGATGTCTTTGGGCGTGTTTAAGATCCTCGGTTGCTTTGTAAAGGTCTTTTTCCGATTCCACTTCGTAGTGCTCGGCTTTTTTCTTTAAAGCCTGAAGTTTTTGAAGGTCGCTTTCAATGTCCCAAACCTGAGATTCTAATTCTTTTTGATCCTGACGGGCGGTTTCATGTTCCTGATTTAATCTTTGGATCTCAAGCCCTATGTTTTTAATCTCCTGCTTTTTTGCAAGGATTTGTGATAGTTTTTCTTTACTGCCGCCAACCATGATTCCCTGATGGGAAATTAAATCGCCGTCTTTGGTAACAATGGTCTGCCATACGCCGTTGCTGTTGAATATCTTTATGGCCTCTTCAATATCAGCGGTAACAACCACATGCCCTAAAAGCGCTTCCGTTACCTTTTCAAACCCCTCTTTAACAGAAACATGGTTCAATAGCCTTTTGTGAGCGTCGGGTTTCCCCATGCTGTCACACCCGATGCCTTTGACGGAAGAGACAGGGATAAAGCCTCCGCGTCCCTCACCGGTTGTTTGAAGATAGTCGATAGAGCCAAGACCTGCTTTTTGATCCTTGACAAGAATGTACTGTAATGATTCTCCAAGAACCGCTTCCACCGCAGTTTCATAGGAAGGTTTCGGTTCCACGATGTCCGCCATCAGTCCTAAAATACCATTACTGTCATCGATTTCTAATTCTCCCGGCGAAACACCGTCTTTATCGGCCCTGTTTTTTTTCATTATGGCTCGAACGCCGTCTTTGTACCACTCGAAATTGTCTTCCATTTTCTTTAACGCCGTATAGGATGACCTGGCCTGGTTTCTCTCAAGATCAACGGTTTGAACCCGTTTAACCTGCTCTGCAAGAGATTTATTTTTTTCTTCAAGCTGTTTTTTGACCCTGTTAAGATGATCATTCAAATCATGGATCTCTTTTTTATATGAATCAAATTTTTGTTGGGCCGTTATTTTTTTCTCCCGGAGTTTTTCCACTTTCTGATGGGTTAAGGCTTCTTCTTCATCTTTGATTTTAATTCGTCTTTTAAGACTTTCTTTGCTGTTCGTAGCATTCTGGTAGATATTTTTGTATTGGGCTTCCCGGGCCACCAGATCCATTAGATCCGCCTTACATGTTTCAAGTTCTTGATTCAACACAAAGACTCGATCTTTAATGTTTTGCGAGGCGGATCGCTCCCGGTCGATGATCGACCTTACGGTCTCTATGTTACCCTGAATGTTTATATTCTGGCTTTCAACCTGATCTACTTCGGACGTTAAGTCCCGGTTCTTCTCTTCAAGGCTACTGTGAGCAGACTCAAGTTCTCCACATTCGCTCATTAACCGATCCGCATCTTTACGAAAGTGGTCTATATCATTTTCCAGGCGGTCGATATTGCGCTGGGTTTCGAATATGCGGGATTTTTGGTTCGAAATCTCCTGATTTTTCTCAGAGCGCTGAAACTTGATTTTTTCAATTTCGGCATCGAGCTTTTTCAATCGGGTTGTATCTTCAACGTCTGTATCCTTTAAATTTGTTAATACCCTGTCGGTTTCGTCAATTTTATGCGTGTAGTCATCATAGTAATGCAGGGCAATACCGATATCGAGTGCCCTGATGCGCCTTTGATGCTTTTTATACCGTTCGGCCTTTTTGGCCTGACGTTTAAGGCCGGCCATCTGTCGTTT
Source organism: uncultured Desulfobacteraceae bacterium (assembly GCA_964502855.1). GTDB lineage: Bacteria > Desulfobacterota > Desulfobacteria > Desulfobacterales > UBA11574 > S5133MH16. The sequence goes on from CAZDAB010000176.1 coordinate 1,715, forward strand.
TATTTCGGCGATGATGTCTGTAACCCGCAAAAGGTTCTGGTTTGTGGCCTGGATTTTACTGAGAGCTTCCTTTTTACGGGTCTTATACCGTGTAATTCCCGCTACTTCTTCAATAAAAACTCTTCTTTCGTCGGGTCCGGCATCCGTAATTATACCGATATTTCCCTGTTGTATTACGGAATAGGATTTGGTCCCCATGCCGCTTCCCATAAAGATATTATGTATATCCTTGAGCCGACACTGTTGTTTATTGATGAAGTAGGCGCTTTCTCCGGACCGGTAAAGGCGCCGGGTTAACATAATTTCGGTAAAGTCCTTGAACTCTTCGGGAGCATGGCCATTGTCGTTTGCAAGGGTTAAAGAAACTTCTGCCATATTCACTGCCGGTTTTCCGTTTGTACCCGAAAATATCACGTCTTCCATGGATTTCCCACGAAGCTGCTTCACACTCTGTTCGCCCATAACCCATTTTATTGCATCTACGACATTGCTTTTGCCGCAACCGTTCGGACCCACAACCGCAGAAATACCTGGAGGAAATTCAATACTGTTTTTTTCAATAAAGGATTTAAATCCATTGAGTTCCAGTTTTTTTAGTTTCATGCGATTAAATCTCCTGTTTCACCAAAATTTTGCAAGCCTCGTATCGGCCGGATATGCGAAACGTCAATACCTGATTATACGTCTCGGAAATTCTATAACTTCTCGAGAATACATGTTTTTTTAATGCAATATGTTTATGCCATCAGAATGGAATGCTGGAATGCTGGAATATTGGGGGTAAAGGCGGAAACAAACCATTTTAATTGTAAAAAACTCCTTTCCTTCAACTTCGTTCAGGACAAGCTTACCCATCATTCCATTACTCCATCATTCCACTATTCCAATTGGGGCGAAGCCCCTAAGTTCAATTATTCTAGATTTATTCTTTGTGTCTTTGTGCCTTTGGTGTAAGTGTTTTTTGATTCCGGTTTTGTCCAGATTAGATTTAACCATAATAAATAACAGGAATTAATCAGCTTGTAAAGGGAAAAACACAACGGACGGTATAATTTTAGCTGTCTGAGTACAATATGTGGTGGAATATACGTATTTTTCGTTTGGTCCTTCAAAGAAAAAACTATTCTTTATGGAATTAATAATAACAAGCTGCTATATGTGCAAGGCATTTTTTTTTGTTGGATCGCCAAGCGTGGCTTTCCCGGCCCGGCCCGGGCAACCTAACCCGAATATTTTTATGAAATATTCGGGTTAACGAGTTTAGAGAATAATTATAGTCATAAAATAGCAAATCGCAATAGGGTATGTCACATTGTCCGGATTAATAAAAAAATACTGGTTCATTGCAGGACTTGTCCTTGTTTTTACGATAACTGTTGCCGATACGACCGAAACGGTTTCCGGTATTGGAAGGTGGTTTAAAATGCATCGGGGGCCCGATGCCGTGATTGTTCTGATATTCTTTTTTTCCGGTTTGATATTGAATGCCCGGCAGATACGGTCAGGGCTGATGGATATAAAAGGTATTACAATTGCCCTGGCAATCATTTTTCTCGTTTCGCCGATAACCGGGGCATTATTCGGCATGGCGTCTCTGGATACCGGGATCAAAATTGGGATTTTTCTGGTGGCGGTGATGCCCTCAACATTGAGCAGCGGTGTGGTAATGACCGGGGCTGCAGGTGGAAATATGGCGCATGCACTGGTGATCACCATACTGGCCAACGGGCTTGCGGTTTTTAGTATTCCTGTTGCGCTATCGCTCCTTTTGAATCTGGTTGGAGGAACCGCTGTTGTTTCCATTGATAAGCCGGCGATTGTCATGAAGCTCGGGTTTTATGTCCTGTTACCCCTTTGCACCGGGTTGACAATAAAGTTTTTCACAAAATCTTTTATTGATCGATTTGCCCTGAAACTGCAAGTGTTAAACCAGTGCTTGGTCCTGGGAATCGTATGGATGGCCATGTCATCGGCCAGAGATGCGATCATAGGTACAGGAGGGTCGGTGGGCATCATTTTTTTAGTGGTAGTGGGTTTCCATGGAATACTTTTGAGTTCCGCAGGCCTTTTCAGTAAATTATTAAAACTGGGCAGAAGCCGGAGAGAAAGTGTTATCTTCATGGGTAGCCAGAAAACTCTGCCCCTTTCGGTCATTTTGCAGGTTTCCCTTTTTCCGCAATACGGTCTGGCTCTTGTGGTCTGTGTGCTGCATCATTTGGTGCATCTTTTAATGGACGGATATCTGGTTGGGAGGCTAAGAAAGATTGAAGATTAATTATTGAAAAATTAAGGAATCCGGGCAAACACATTTGAATCCCAATACAGGGAAAACGCTCCACGACGGCGGTTTCCAAGAGAAACCCGCCGTCGCTGCGCTGCGCCGAAATCAAATTCCTTTGCCCTGATCAAGAAATCGAATAAACTTGACACAAACATTATAGACTAGATATTATCATTAATGAATTCGTAAAAGGAAGAATTCAGCGGTTTTTATATGATAACCTGTAACGGAGCGATACCATGAAAGATAAAGACCTCATCAGTATCGAAGACCTCCTGAAAAATCCTGAAGTCGAAAAAGCGGCCAGCAATATTAATCAGGAGCTGATTGAACGAAGTCAATACATTCCTCCTAAATGTGACGTATTTACAAATCCCTATACGGTGTTGAAGGACAATGATGATTTCAAATTCAGTATTGACAGGGAAGCCCGCAAACAGTTGCCGGACATTATAGACAACAAAGTTCAATCTATTGTGGGACTGGATTCCCCCGAAGAATCCTTCAAAAAAAGATACGGTAAAAAATATACGATCGGTATTGTGTTTTCAGGCGGTCCTGCCCCCGGAGGACATAACGTCATCGCAGGGCTTTACGATGCTGCAAAAAAGGCCAATTCCCAAACCAGAATATTCGGTTTTATCCTCGGTCCGGACGGGATTATTGAAAATGAAGCCATTGAAATAACCGGTTCTCTTGTTGATTCCTACAGAAATCTGGGTGGGTTTACCATGATCAAAACCGGCCGCGCTAAAATAGATACCAAAGAGAAAATGGCTCTTTCAAGAGAGACCTGCAAAAACCTGGGCCTGGATGCCCTTGTCATTGTCGGTGGTGATGATTCAAATACCAATGCGGCATTTTTGGCACAGGAATTAATCCAAGACCGTATCCAGGTCATCGGGGTTCCCAAGACCATTGACGGCGATATACAGGTAAGAGACGCGGAAGGGAAAGTTTTGTGCTCCATGTCCTTTGGTTTTCATACGGCTGCCAGGGCCTTTGCCAACGCTATCTCCAATTTGTGCACAGACAGCAGTTCCGATGTAAAATACTGGCATGTCTGCAAGGTCATGGGAAGAGTCGCCAGCCATCTGGCACTTGAGGTTGCTTTGCAGACCCATGTCAATATGACCCTTATCGGTGAGGATCTATCCGATTACATCGATAATGAAAGAATCCAAAAAGCTGAAAAACAAGGGACCGTGGATTATCATGCCTATGGAATGACGTTAAGACACCTTTCCCGTGTAATTTGTGACGGCATTGTCAGGAGAGCTGCTGTGGGAAAAAACTACGGCGTGATTGTAATACCGGAAGGCGTTTTGGAATTTATCAATGAAATACAAATTTTTATCCTAAAGCTGAACACAATCATTGCGGAATATAATCAAACCCATGACACGAATTTTCACGCAGATTTTCCGGTTCTTGAAGATAAGCTGGAATACCTGAGGCGTATGGCCAGGTTCGAAAGGGAAGGGGCTTCTTTTTCCATATGGAATACACGGGATGATGAGCTGTTCAATGATATTCCTGATTTTTTTCAGGAGGGCCTTCTCATGGAAAGAGACAGTCACGGGAATTTCCAGTTTTCGCAGGTTAAGACAGAAAAAGTTCTTATGGATCTGGTCAAAGATTACCTCAACATTTTAAAGGAGAATGGAACTTACAAGATCGGAATAGAAAAATCATATTACCGGAAGACGCTTGAAAAAGGAGGTCTTGATTCGGATTACTTCGGGCCGATTCTTTTCAAAAACTATGATGATTTCGAGTTTTTCTTGATTAAAGCATCCATCATATCTGCTAAAACCCTCAAACAGGAGCTGGAGAAAGAAGATGTGATTTCAAAAGATGAAAAGATTCCTGCTCCTGTTGAAAAGATTTTTCAGAAATCAGTGCCCAAATTCAAAACCCAGATTCATTTTTACGGTTATGACGGCAGGGGAAACGACCCCACCCGATTTGACTGCAATTATACGTATAACCTTGGACTAACGGTTTTTAGCCTTATCGCCAGCGGTTGCACGGGGCAAATGGCAGCCATAATGAATTTGGAAAAGGATTTTTCAAAATGGGAACCAATCGGGATTCCCATTGCCCCGCTCATGCACCTTGAAGAGAGGAAAGGGAAATTAGCCCTTGTCCTGGAAAAAAGTCTGGTGGATGTTAATTCCGCTTCTTTTAGAGTCGTAAAGGCATTTAGAGAAAAATGGCTTGCGGCGGTACCGGGTGAAGACAGCTACAGAAGGCCGGGTCCCATAAGATTTGCCGGAAAAAGTGAAGAAGACAGGCCCATCACACTGGTATTAAATGCACTGGATGGACACTAAACGTCTCGGAAATTCTACAACTTATCGAAAATATAAGTTTATCAATGGCAACCTGTTTATACCATCAAAATGGAAGAATGGAATATTGGAATGCTGGAATATTGGGGGTAAAGGTGGAAATAAACTATTTTAATTGTAAAAAACTCCTTCAAACCCACCATTCCATTACTCCATTATTCCACTATTCCAATTGGGGCGAAGCCCCTAAGTTCCAAATGGAGATACAATGAAAATTCACTCATTAATGATTCCTGATCCCATCACCATAACGGAAAACGCCTCTATCCAGGAGGCAATCGAGCTTATG
>CAZDAB010000177.1:0-6634 GCA_964502855.1 uncultured Desulfobacteraceae bacterium
AGTATTTCGAGGATTAACCCGCCAAAGTTCGGTGGCGGGTTAAAATTTGAGCCTGACGCAGAAATTGAGCAAAAAGGGGCGTTTTTCAAAGGTCTCACATTGATGATGCTTGAGTCCTCGCTAACACTTACTTAATTGTGCATTTTTCGAGAAAACGATCCAATTGAGATTTCTGTTGGTGCGTCATTTCCCCAAATTGAATACCTAACTCCCTGGTTTTTAAGTGGCTGGATGAGGTCTTACCGGGTTCATGGCAAACCCAAACCGTCTTAAACGGTATATTCTTCAAATATGTAAAACAGATACTATCTTGGATAAATAATACATCTAACTCAAATGGTTCGTTTGATTCGCCATTTCTATCGATACAACGAAAGGCAAGACCGTCTTTGCTGATATTTATGATTTGACAATATTTATGAGTTGTAGCAAGAGCATTCAATGGTCGGATCATAGCTATTGCACCGTTCTTAACCTTTAACCGTTCATGCTTCCCGCGCTTTGTAAACTCTTTTACATTGTCCATAGTTGAAGATCCTATTTTTAGGTTATTGAAAATCTTGCCCGTCTGCTTTAAACATCAATTTCATAATGAGCAATTGCTATTTTCACCACTTGTTCTATACCTTTGGGCAGAACTCTGATTGATCCTATTCAACATCTGTGCCATATTCTATTTTGTGCGTATAAAATGACAAAAATAAATATTTTACAGTTAGTTATGAGAATTTATCGGTAAAGGACGGACAAGTATAGATGGCAGATGAGATTAAAAAATGCACAGAAAAATGTGCACGATGCACTGTTTTCTGTGCATGCCTCTGGCTGTTCACAATTTCTGTTGATTATTATAGAACAGATTGGGGAATAGAAATCTTGACAACTTTAAATATCAATTTATTATTAGTTATTAAATTTTTCACTAATCATAACTTCCCAAAAAAATGGATAAAATAAGGAGGTCCATAGCCTTATCAAAGGACTTAGGGGCTTCGCCCCGCCTGCAATTGCAAGGCACGAGCGGGCAGGCCCAATTGGAATAATGGAGTAATGGAGTAATGGAATGATGGGTTTGAAGGAGTTTTTTACAATTAAAAAGGTTTATTTCCGCCCTTACCCCCAATATTCCAGCATTCCATTATTCCATTCTGATGGCATAACCAAGAGCTATTAAAAAATCTTTAATTTCAAACAATTTTAGAATTTCCGAGACGTAAAATTAAGTTTTTTATATTGGTCTAAAACGATTTTGAGTATCAGGAGAGATTTTCATGCCAATTACAACACACTTAAAAGCATCGAAGAAATTTGAGATTCAAAAATACAAACAACCAAAAGACATAGCAACTTTGTTGAGAACGCACGTCGCCTTTTCAGGGTCTCCCCGAAAAAAAGCAAGCGACTCTGGAAGAATCATTCTCATAGCCGATCCATTTAGCACCAATACGTTCTATTACGAATTCAATACGGAGGATATTTCTTATGCTGAAGAACTTCCAAGCCTGACAAGCCCTACCGGGGAAACCATTACCATGGCTAGAATATGGGTGAAGAAAATGAGCATTGGAATCCGATCCTTGCCTTTTAGGGTGGAAGACACGGAGTCCATATAACCATATCAACCTTAATCTTTTTTTTGGGGGGTCGTCAGAGTCAGTTTGAAAATCACCACAAAGGCAAGAATAATGATCCCGACGAGTCCCAGCCGACTGATGATTTTCAAGGTGGGGGTATCGCTGATGCAGGGATATATTAGCGGAACATGTAATGGAGGATAATCCGGGGAATAGGGGTCAAGCTCAACAGATTTACGAAAATTTGCCTCGGATAGCTCATCTTGGCCCAATTTCCGATAAATCTTGGCCCGGGTTGCGTAAGCCCTGGCCGTACTTTGCTGATCTCTCCGCAACTGAATAACCATGGTAGAATCGCGGACAGCCTCTTCCATCATTCCCTTAATACGATATGCCTTTGCCCGATAACTATATGCACTTGCCAGTTGTGGGTCCAGATCAATGGCGTGACTGAAATTGTCAATCGCCCTCTCTAATGATTTGCTAAACTCAGGTACCTTCTGCTTGCTGAGATGAAAAGCCAGGTTTTTTATTTCTGCGGAATACCCTTCGCCATATTCCTTCTTAAAGTAGGCAAGACCCCGCATCAGATACGCATTCACCCGCTTGGGCTTTAGCTCTATAACTTTTGTATAATCCTGAATGGCCTTATCGAGCTGCCACTGGAAGTAGTAGTGTATCGCTCGTTTTTCATAGGCCTCCGCCAGGTTCGGGTTCAACTGGATAGCTTTTGTGAAGCACTCGATCTTTTTGTAGGCCAAAGAGCTCTTGAGACCACGGTTGTAAAACTCTATGGCGTCCTGGCCCCAGACCGCTGAAACAGACAGCCACAGATATACCAGTGTTGCAACAATTATTTTTTCCACAGCGTTTCTCCTTCGTGATGGGGGAAGGAGGACTCTTTGTTATTTATTTCAACCTAAACTGAGCGTTTCAAATTTTAAAATAGGTTCAATAATCATAAGGTTAAGTCGAGGTATTAAACAACATCTCTAACATAATATCAATTGAACGACATGCAAAACAAATGATTGTTCCGTCTTTACTAATCAGAACTTTGGTCGGTATGCCTCTTATGCGATACATTGATGCAACCTTAGCATCCGTATCCAGAAGAACTGAATAAGGAAGTTCATGTTTAAGCGTATATGCAGATACCTTGTCTTTGCTTTCCTGGATATCTATATTAATGATTTTAAGTCCTTTTTCTTTGTACTTGGCGTATATTTTTTTTAACTGAGGAATTTCTTTCCGGCAATAGGAACACCAGCTTGTACCAAAAACCAAAAGGACATTTTGACCTTTGTAATCACTCAATTTGACCTTATTGTCGTTAAGGTCTTTAAGAGCAAAATCATATGCTTTTTTTTCAATACTCTGCTTTTTGATATCCCATTTTTCTTCTTTGGATGCTTCTTCCGAAGGAAGGCAGGCAAATAAACCCAATAGACTGAATACCAAAATGATACCAAACCATAATCTAAACGTTCCTTTCATATCTACCTCACTAACCCCCAAATTTTTCGGCATTAATTAGCGTCCATCCATAAATGGTCTTTTTGCCCAATCTCTGCGTTATGTTCAAAAAATAATCCTCGGAATATTAAACATATGCCTGTGGTTATTTTTCTCACATGCCTTGATCTTGAACAAATATCCTCATTTCTGGATGGACACTTAATAATTTAACCTATTAAAATTTTTTCTTGTTCTGAACCATGTTCCGTATTCATGCCGGCCGTTCTGCATGAATATCACGCATTCATTTGAAAAACAAAAATAATTTTACATCCCGGCCATCGAAATGATATGGTCTTATGCATACCAAATAGTGCCGGTCATCTTTGGATCGTTTCAGAATCGGCGCATGAGTCAGAGGACAGATGGACCATGGCGACAATCGACCAAAACATCGACGAATCGGAAATTTCCAAATTCGAGACCGTGGCCTCCCACTGGTGGGATCGCGAAGGGGAGTTCGGTGCCCTTCACGACATCAATGAGACCCGTGTCCGATACATTAACGCCCGAGCCAATCTTTCCGGCAAGCAGGTGCTCGACATCGGATGCGGCGGCGGTATTCTCTCGGAAGCTATGGCGGAAATAGGTGCCCGAGTAACGGGAATCGACGCCGGCAAAGGCCCCCTCGAGATTGCCAGAAATCACATGGTTGAAAAAGGCTTGAAGATCGATTACCGGCAAGTTACTGCCGAAACCTTTGCCGTATCCCATTTCCAGCGCTATGACATCGTCACCTGCCTGGAGCTGCTCGAACACGTTCCCAGGCCATGGTCCATAATCAAATCCTGTAAAGATCTGGTCAGGCCCGGCGGGCATGTCTTTTTTGCAACCCTCAACCGCAATCCGCTGTCCTACCTGCTGGCGATTCTAGCTGCGGAATACCTTCTCGGGCTGGTACCCAAAGGAACGCATCAATACAGCCGGTTTATTAAACCTTCAGAGATGATCGAATGGGCCGAAGCGGTTCAACTGACCTTAAAGAACGTCTCCGGGCTTTTATACATTCCCCTATTGCGCCGCTGCATTCTCGGCGGGCCGTCCTGCGTGAACTATATGGCGCACTTTTCCCGGTAGCCTCCAAACATGACAGGAGCGCGTCTTAAATAATAACCATATGATTTTCAAGGTTTTTTTACTTTCCTTTTCGTCCTTTGAAAACGTATTTCTCAATATGTTACCCAGACCGATGTTTTTAAAACCCGGAACATTATAGAAAAACCGCATCAATCTTTCCTGTTTTTGACACTTCATCGGCACATACAGAAAAATTATGTCCCATGTCAAGGGCTGAACCCACTTCCCATTTCAGCCTCGCCACCTGTAACCGCCAATAAAGCTTGAAGATTTTCGGGCCTCCGGGTGGGAAACATGACGGTCAATTCTCTGTCTTTGCTGCTGAAGATGCCCTCATAGGCATAGGTTACAGCAAGTCCAGTGCCCTGGTAACCGGGCAGCGTGACCATATGCCCCCCACTGTATTTCTGTCTGCCCAGCGGCCCCAGTAGGGACCGCCACAGGGGAACGCCGTAAGACGCTATTTGGACATCCTGGATATTCCGACAGGGAATGTCCACGCCATCGCCCTTGATCACACCCCGGATTTTCAAAATCTGCTGATGGGTCCCATCGACCATCCACCGACGGGAGATCCTGATCCTGACACCATAGAACACGCTGAGAATCCCGTACCCGACCAAGGTAAATATTAGGATAAACACTAACGATGGGAAGAAGGCCGCAGTGAGGCCGGATGTGGAGTGAACGCTTTGCGTCAGCATCCACCAGAAGAGCAAGGCAACCGTCAGCGCAGCGCCGACACGCAACAGCCTTGACGACGGAACCCGTTCGCGATATTTGATTTTCTTATCATTCATTTACGCTCCTCGATCCCACGACCAATCATTGGTATCCTTTTTTTCATTATTGTTCGTATACCTTTCTTTCTTTTCGACTCATGTTTCTTGCCGAAATAACTCGAATGAAATTATTACGGATCGTAAATACGACAAATAATATACAAGGATGGACATCTTAAATAAACGGATCGTCAGCATTCTTTTTTATACCTTTAGGAGGTTTGCTCCATGAATTATTCTTAAAATAAAAACTGAATTGTCTATGATACGATAAACTATCCGGTATTTTTTATAAATCAGGTGTCGATAGTCGGTGCCGAAAAATTCATTTTCACGGATTAATGGATGGCGATTGGGAAAAGTCTCAAGTGAATAAACCTTTTCTTCTAACTCAAGGACAAAATTCATAGCGTTATTCAAACTGTCGGCTTCAATGTAATAAAAAATACGTTCCAAATCATTTTGTGCCTGCTCGGTTAAATTAACCTGATATTTTTTTGTCACGTTTAAATTCCTTGAAGAAGGCTCTTGATTCTTTATAGCGATTGTTGCTTATATCTTCTTCCGCCGGCATAAGAAGCTTAAGTAAATTAAATGCATTTGTAATTTTTTCATATTCTTTTGCATCCATAAGCACGGCCTTGGCTTTTCCATTTACTGTAAGAACAACCGGTCGTTTTGTTGTATGAATTTGTTTCAGGACCGAGTTGGTGTTTCTCTTTAAATCGGTAATAGAACGTATATCCTCAGTTATACTTAATGTCATTTTATCACCTCATAATTATTCATTTCAGCATATTATTTAATGTTTTTAATATGTATTATTTAATGATAAAAATCAAGCTTATTTTGTGTTGGGGAGAGCGATACGCGCAAAGAGTGGGAAACCCTTTAAAATTCCAGGTTGTTATGAGGTTAGGTTCTTAAGCGATATTGATCAACTAGTTACCAGTTTCTTAATTTCATCCAGCAGCGGCGGCTTTAAGGTTCGCCATCTCGGCTGTATGGCCTTATCTTCATGCCATGTGAATTCAACAGCATCAAATTTTTCCGGAATCACATGTTTGCCACCAATACCATATTTATTCTCCGGATAATATTCTATCCAGAGCATGCGGTGTGGATCCAGGTTAAACTCTTTTGCAACAAGCGTGACGATGTGGCTGGTAGCGGCCCTTAACGACATTTTACTGCCCGGAACATCTGAAACCACCACGATAATCGGCCTCAAGTGCATCAGACTTTTTTTATCATCTTTTTTAAGATCATAGATCCGGAGTCGGCACTTCCCGCTTCCCAGCATGAGTTTGCCGCCCCATCCTCTCCATGAAAATATATCATCGTGTATCAGCATGGTTCTTCTGGAAAAAGCGCTTACCGTGTGTGCCCGGGTATGTCATAGGTGGTGCAACTGCCGCTTGAGCAGGTCCTGCTCTGAGATTTCACCTTGGTGCCTGCGGAACCATAGCCCATGGTGTAGCTGGTGGTGCTCAGAACCCGTTCCAGGTCCTCGCCGCCGCACTTTGGACACTTTAGTTCAATTTCATCATCTTGATTCATGACAAGCATCTCAATGAATTCCTCGCATTTTAAACATTTGAACTCATATATCGGCATTTATACTCTCCTTTAACTAGTGTCCATCCATAAATGGTCTTTTTGCCCAATCTCTGCGTTATGCTC
>CAZDAB010000178.1:0-6629 GCA_964502855.1 uncultured Desulfobacteraceae bacterium
AAAAATTTCACGTCGCGTATAAACCAATTTCTTAATTCAACGGCATTGATATTAAGCCTATAACGATTAGAGCACTAAATCCTGTGATAAAATCAAAAATAAATTCTAAATATCGATTTTTTTTCTTATGATTTTGTTGAGAAGTGTCGGACAGTTTTAAATCCTCAACTTTATGGTTTTCTGGCGTTATTTCATCATCCATTATAATTCGCCCTTCGATCTAATTCCCATTGATCCTGTCCCTAAACTTACCAGAACATTTAAATGTAACAACCTTTCTGGGTTCCAGCATCATTGCGTTACCAGTAGCTGGATTCCTGCCTTTACGTTCCTTTTTATGATTGACACAGAATTTACCGAAGTTACTAATAAGGACATCCTCGCCGGATTCCAGTGTGCTTTTGATGATTTCGAGAAGGGTTTCTACAAGTTTTGATGATCTGTTTTTGGTAAAACCGGTCTGATTCTGGATTGATTCTACGATCTGAATTTTCGTAAGTGCCATAGTGTGTTGCTCCTTTAAATCTACAAAATCCAAGATAAGAATGCAGTGCCAAGGATTATGCCAAGAATCCCAGATAGCCTGTATGTTTGATCTGATAATGAATTGAGATACCAATCCATGAATTTATCATACAAGTTTTTGAAAATTAAAAAGAAAACCACGCCTTCAATGACTGCCATGAGTCCAATTACTCTAAAAAGCCATGGAATACGTGTGGCTGATGCAGAAAGGATAAAAAGGATACCAAATATAAACGGTAAGGCTGAGAGAATTTTTTGATCAATATTGCTGAATATACTTTTCACAATATTTTTGGTTTCATTGGTATAAAGAATCGAGCAACACCCAATAGAGATATAGACTAAGCTAATTGCATACAGAATCCATTTCATAATCAATTTCATGTAGAGTTAATAGTTGTTGTGGAAAGACCTTATTGCATGAAGGAATCTGTATTTTACAAACACCACAACATTTGTCAAGATTTTTAATAGGTTATATCAAATATGCTGCAAATACAATTGAAACTGTTCGGTTTTGTTAAATTTAGCTATTATTCGATTCAACACACCAACATTCGTGGCGCCCAATATTACCACTAACTCAAAAGGAGAACCATCATATGCTAATCCAGCCTATTATTGTAAAACTGCAAACCTTACGCTTTTTTGGCATGCTCATCGCTCTGCAGGAACAGATGGACATGCCCAATATCGAAGAACTCAGCTTCGAAGAACGCCTGGGCCTGATGGTAGACCGGGAAATGACCGATAGAGAAAATCGGCGACTCAAAACACGGCTCAATAAAGCCAAGCTTCGGCAAAATGCCTGCGTCGAAGATGTTGATTTTCGTCACCGCCGGGGTCTGGAAAAATCTGCGTTTATGCAACTGGCCTCCTGCCAGTGGATCAAAGAACACAACAATGTGCTGATTGTCGGTCCCACAGGTGTGGGTAAAACTTATCTGGCATGTGCTTTGGGTCAAAAAGCATGCCGGGAAGGCTATGGCGCCATGTACTTCCGTTTGCCTCGTCTGCTCCAGGACCTCAGCATCGCAAAAGGTGACGGCCGCTACGGTAAAATATTAAAAACCTTGGCGCGTATCCATCTTCTGATTATCGATGACTGGGGTATTGCCAAATTTATCAAAGAACAATGTCACGACCTTTTAGAAATCCTGGAAGACCGCCACGGACTGAAATCAACTTTAGTAACCAGCCAAGTTCCGGTCGAACACTGGCACGATATTATCGGCGATCCGACCATCGCCGATGCTATCCTCGACCGTCTGGTTCACAATGCCTATAAAATAAATTTGAAAGGAGAATCCATGAGAAAAAAGCAAACAAAATTGACTTAAACAATTTAGTCTGTCATGTATTAAAAACCCGCGTCGCTTCGCTCCGATAAGTGGCCGACTTGCCCCGGATTAGGTGGCCGCTTTCCTCCGGTTTGTTTGACACGGGGAATAATACCTGAGTATGAAACCAGGTTATTTAATGGTTTTTGTTCATTTGGATCTCCGATTTCTGCGGTAACCCCGGCTGCTAGAACAATGCCAATTCCTCGGACACTTGTCAGGAATGCGCCTTGTGTTTGTGCCAAGCTTACAGTAATCTCCTTTTCCAGTTGATTAACGCTTTCTTTTAGGCACCTTAGATGTTTGACATGTTGAGCCAGGGAAAGCTGCAGCGTATCGACATAGTCAGCCTGGGTATGAAGTACTTGTGCAGCGTATTGTTGAAGTCTATCAGCAGTTTCTTCAGCCTTCGAGGTCCCGAACCGTTTCAGGATTTCAATGAGCTTTTCTCGTTTGCGCCGACGAATCTGTTTGGGACTGAAACGATCCTCCATTAGATATAATGAACCACTGGTGAACGGTACTATACCGATTTTGCCCTCATCGAGAAAACCCGGGAAAAGCCTGTCAACCACACCATGAATTCGATTTTTCACTTCCGTTGACATGACAACCAGTTTTCGCCTGTGGCGAACCAGTGTCCGAAGGTTACGATATATCCCGGACTGAGTAGGACAACAATTTGCTCTGCAATTCAAAAGCATTGTGGCAATACCCATTAGATCCAGGCGATCGGTACTGGCTTGTAAATTCGCCCTCTGTTTTTTAGCATCATGTGCGTTAACGCCCGCAACAAACCACCCTTTGGATCGTAAAGTATTTACAAAATTTTCTGCATATGAATTGGCATCTTCACCGCCAAAGAAGATATGATTCTTTTTTATGCCACGCCGTCTGCAAGAGCGAGTTGCTTGGTCAACTAAATACTTCACACCGTCTGGAGAGTTTTTAACCGAAAATGGCTTGCGTAGAATGTCGCCGTAGCCATTACAGAACATTACAACATGATCCTTTTTCGCATAGTCCATCGGTACGCACATAACCTTTGCGCTGTTCCCAGCTTCCTCAAATAGACTAAGTAATTCTTGACTTCGGTTCTGATAAATGTTTCTTTTTTTCATGGTGAAGCTCCTTTCGTTTCTGCAGCTGCTTCATTGCAGACTGCTCATACATTATGCCACCGGTGAAAGCCGGATGGCTCAATAAACAGGGGAGCTTCACCTTCTTATTATAAAAAGTTTAATAAACTACTTGACGACTATCAAAATATTCAATGGCGGCCCGAGTTATAGAGTTGGGGAGGCAAGCGAGCTCACCTAAAAGGCTCGCTCGCCTCCCCAACATCTCCCTCTCGGAAAGGTACCAGAAATCTGTAGCCGGACCAACGTCAAATTAGGGGTTAATTTTTTAGCATATCACAAATTTGGAAGAAGTCCGGATACTCAATGTATCGCAGCTATTAATGATTTAGAACTAAATAAGACAACAAATAAAATTTTAAGGGAAAAGTTATTGTTTAAAAAATTTTTAAGCCGGAGCGCCGAATGTATAAGTCTGCCCAAATTCCCAAGCTTTTCATCCCTTACTCATAGATCAATCCCTCATTTTACCATTTGAAATGTGCTCCTCTACTGGTAAGTTTCCTCAAATCAATACAGGTAATCCCCGGTACAATATCATACGACTGAAGTTGGTTTGACATACAAGGGGAAATTACCTATACTTTTCTCCCAAAAGGAGAGTTCTTATCAACTCAACTAATTTCGAAGCTCGGGCAAAGTATTGGTATCATATTCACACGTACCTGCTCCACGTGCCTGAAACGAAAAAAGGAATTGCGGAATCCACATTGGCGCTCAGTTACGAAAATCTCTGTAGTCAACCGAAGAGGACACTTGGACGGCTTTAGTCACACGTGGAACTGAAGTCGGGTACTGCATTGCTGGAAGCACAACAAATATGGCTTCACCCTCCTTCCTGCTTTGCACCTGATTTTAGTGACAGCGATCTCAAAACGATTCATGCAGAGACCTCAGAGATTCACGAGCGTATCACCCGTTTAACAGAGAATTGATTTCAAGGAAACTTTTATGCATAAGTTGAATCATTATTTCGAAATAAAATGGCTGAGCCTTGCAGTTGTTTTCGCTGGACTAGTCATTCTGCTTACCCATCTTCCACCGGAGTTTATGCCATCTCAATTACAAACAAGCGGTCTGGACAAACTCCTGCATGGAGTCGCATACGGAACAATCTCATTTCTTTTCGTTCTCTCGGTAAAGAGGCTATTCTCCCTGCGCTCGGCCTTGCTGATTCTGCTTATTCTATTGGCATTGGGTCTTGTCGATGAAATCACACAACCTCTTATGAACCGAATTTTCGATTTCGCGGACTTATTGGCCGATATGATCGGTATTGTAACCATCTTATCACTTTCCATACTGGGCAAACACCCATTGCATAAAATAAAAACCGAGCCGGTCTCTCAATTATCTTATACTGCTGCGGTTGCTTTCATCACCGGTGTCCTGGTTGTCCCTGTCATTTCAATTTCACTGAGCCTACTAACACGACCGAATCTGTTTCAGCGACAAGAAGCAGCTAAATATTTCTTTTACTCAACTATGTTTGAACTGTTCGACGACACATACGATCCAAAAGAGGGTTCCGTATCAAAAGAGGCTCTGGAGACATTCAAAGAATACCAGCCTCAGTTACCCGATAAATGCATGATGGTCATATGTAATGATCCGTACAACCGAAGCAGGCAATGGGCCGGTTACTTCGCGGGTTCAGCAATCTTCCCTACGGGTGACCATTTTAGCGTTGTCATCTTACGAATCGGAGAACGCTTTGTACTGAAAGAGTTCAAGCCCTGGGATTGGAATCTACTCTGGGCGGAAATACTGGATGATACCGAGCGATACTATCGCCTGGGCTATAGCACGGTCTATTAGGAGCCTTAGGCTTAGCAGGTTTTTTCAAAGGATGATAAAAAGGTAAAAACATCTGATGCCCTGGGATTGAACCGCAGAAGTTTTCTGTAGACTGTAAACATATCGCAACTCAGCGGGTTATCCGATCAAGTTATATCTTAACTTGAAAAATGAAAGAATAAATCTTTGTTATTACACATCAAGGACGTTAGTAATTTAAGATATCATCTTTCCCAGCATTCAGGCAGTTGATGACGTTATCTGCAATGTATCTGGAATCTTGAAAACCGTTTCAAAATCTGTGATATCAAACCCAAGGATTGAAATGTCAAGTGATGTATTGACCCGTCTCTCGATTCTGTCAAATCAAGTTTAGGTCGGAACAAATTAAGCAGTAAAATAATCTACAATTTCCCCCGGATGATTACTTTTAGAAAAACCGCTCAACGCCCCTCCCTCAAAATCTCCCCTGTCACCGGATCAATCTCAACTACATACTTGCCTCTCTCGTCCAATTTTGGCAACTCCGGTACATCTGCTGTATCCACCCCCGCATCCTCCAACAATACCCGATGCATCCTTTCAAGCTCTGCACCTCCGATATGAAGATGCACCACACGTTTATCCACTTCATGTTTTGAATGGATTTGTCGTTTGGGTGATATCGAACTCCGATCTAAAATACTTTCAACTGCTCTCAGTTGTACGGCGGGGCTTGATGCATTTTCCATTAAATCTAACAATTTTTTGAACGCCTTTGGTGCTGACCTTTCAACTTCTGCCGAAAGATCGTCAATAACCTTCTTTTTAACGCTGCCTTGAATTTCCGAAATCAGTTCCTTGACATCTGATCGTTTTAACACACGCGTCACGGTATTATAATGACATCCTACCCGATCAGCGATTTCGTTATTCTTCAAAGTAGTCGTTGCAGCTAAAATTGCAATTTGTCGATTTCTTTCACTTAGCATTGAATCACCTTTTTTTGATCAACATTTGGTGAACGATGGTGAAAAATGGTTCACGACTGCTGATTAATGCACTGAAATTCCGCTCTCTAAGCCTATGCACTTTGAAGACACCTTTTCCCGAGCAAAAATTCTGATTCCGGCCTTGATTTCTGAATGACCCTGCCCGTGCGACTTACAACTAACAGAGGATCATTACGTGTCACCCTCACAGACTCGATATTTTCAAGCACACACCAAATTATGCTCCTTGCACCAACCGGAAGATTTCCTTTCCCGTCAAGGAAACTGTATAATTCACTTTCAGACAGAATACTCTCAAGTGCGTCAAATAACATTTCTCGGCCAATCCCTAATTTTTGCATATTTCGTTTCATCAGTAACGACTCCTTTACGTCAGTGCTTGTCATTTCCATACTCCTGTAATATTTTCTTTTCCCTGAACTTGATTGTTGACTAACCGCCTCTCTCAAGAGAGAGGCGGGTTAATCAAGTCACGATTTACTAAAATTAACCGACCAGTAAATTGAAATATTATATGAAATCATATAATTATGAATTAGCAATTGACCAATATTGACCATTTTGTTAACTGCTCAAAAATCCGCAATTAACCAACAAATTAACCACCTTATACAAGTAACATTTCTTTATCTGTCAATTTACAGCAGTCCGTTAAAATTCCATCCTTAATTGCCTGCTTCTTTATTTTACTCACATACGACGGTGTTACATTCAGAGCACTTGCAATATCCTTGTTCAAGACGCCATTATTCAACATATTCAAAATCTGCTCCTTACTTGCCAGCAATTCTCGGTGAAATGTATGAAGAAGGCTGAGGTGGAATTTTTTAACGAAA
>CAZDAB010000179.1:0-6568 GCA_964502855.1 uncultured Desulfobacteraceae bacterium
AGATGCAGGTTGTTGCCCGGCGGCTTAAGAATCTGGGCGAACTGATTGTTGCCGCGCTGGATGGCCGGCTTGATGCGGTTTCTCCGGATGTACGTCAGAATCAAATTTCTATCTCTTTTGCGCTGGTTACCGGTCCGGGTGGGGCTCAGGGGCAGAGGGGATACCCGGATTCTTATACCAAGTATGAACCGGTTCTCATCAATTTCAAAAGCCTTGCAAAGCGGGGCATCCTCATTGTTCCGTCGAATATTAGCTGGGATGAAGAAAAAAAACAACTCATATCCGACGGCTCCCGGGTGTGCTACCTCAGCAAAAATGCGACGGTCAAACCCGGACAAAAGAGAGGCAATGTATCGGAAAACCTCAGGAAGACACTATTGCAGGCATTTGACCAGGGTTTGGTCCGGGTGATTCCTCGGGAGGCAAATGAAACTTTTGAGGCAGCGGAGATACTGTTTGAGCAAGGGAATATTTCCGAGGCTGAATTTAAGAAAGCCCGGGCGGCTTTTGAGAAATCGAATCGTCTTAATCTTCGCCGAGACCCCGGACGGATTTATGAGGAATGGGATGAGCTTTACCCGGACTGGCAAATTACAGTATAAACGATTATCTGGATTTTATTTAAATAACGGGTAGATAAGTTTTTTCAATTGAATCGCTCCATGAATAATCAGCGACTGCATCATACAAACTCGAACAGTGTATGATTTCGCTGCTGATCATTCATTACGCTATTTTCAAAGCTTTCTAAGAAAAACACCCCGACTGAGGAGAAATCTCATGAAAGTGTTGGTCAGCGATAACCTGGGACAAGCCGGTATCCAGATGTTGCAGGAAGAAGACGGGATTGACGTTGATGTCAAAACCGAACTGGCCCCCGAGGAGCTTAAAGGCATTATCCAGGAATATGACGCCCTTATTATCCGGAGTGCAACAAAGGTGTCAGAAGATCTTTTAGACGCCGCAACGCGACTTAAAGTTGTGGGTCGTGCGGGAATCGGTCTTGATAATGTGGATATCCCTGCAGCGACCAAGCGCGGGATCATTGTTATGAATACTCCCGGCGGCAATGTTATTACAACCGCCGAGCATTCCATTGGCATGTTACTGGCGCTTTCGCGCAATGTGCCCGAAGGAACCGCATCATTGAAGGCCGGACGCTGGGACAAGAAGAAACTTCAGGGAAGAGAAATATTCAATAAAACCCTCGGAGTTATCGGATATGGAAAAATCGGCTCTATTGTTGCCGATCGTGCACGGGGTCTGAAAATGGAGGTAATTGTTCACGATCCTTATGTAAAGCCTGAGCAGATTGAAAAAGCCGGATTTGAAAGTGTTTCACTTGAAGATCTATACCGCAGATCCGATTACATCACGGTGCATGTCCCCAAGTTTAAGGAAACAACCGGTTTACTGAACAAGGAGGCCTTCGAACAGATGAAACACGGGGTCATGATCGTAAACTGCGCCAGGGGCGGGATTGTTGATGAGGATGAACTTTATGCTGCCTTGCAGTCAGGGAAAGTTGCCGGCGCTGCATTGGATGTCTTTGAGAGTGAACCTCCCGGCATATGCCCGTTAATTGAGCATGAACGTCTGATTTGTACGCCCCATCTCGGTGCTTCCACCCAGGAGGCCCAGACCAAAGTGGCCGTTGATGTGGCCGCACAGATTATTGATTATCTCAAATACGGCACGATTCTGAACGCCGTTAATGTTCCGTCGGTAACCGGAGACCTGCTTAAAAAACTGAAACCCCTGTTGACCCTTGCCAATCATATCGGCAGTCTCCAGACCCAGCTTATTCGAGGGCCCATTCAAGAAGTTTCCATTGAGTATGCTGGCGATTTTAAGGGACTCGATCCATCACCGGTTTCCATTGCCGTGTTAAGAGGTTTGTTGGCGCATGTGGTTAAGGACGACGTTAACTTCGTCAATGCCCAGGTCCTGGCAAAGGAAAGAGGCATAACGGTCACAGAGATAACCAGCGATGCGTCTGAAGAATATATCAACCTGATTACCGTCCGTGTGACCACGCCTAAGGTGACGAATATGGTGTCTGGGACCATATTCGGCAAGAATAAAATACGGATTGTAAAAATTAACAATTTTCGCCTTGAACTCATACCCGAAGGCCATCTGGCGCTGATATACACCCTTGACAAGCCCGGGGCCATTGGAAGTTTCTCGTCACTTCTCGGCAATAAAAAAATTATCATCAGACAGATGCATTTGGGTCAGGAAGAAACCGGAAAAATGAACATTGTTTTCCTTAAAACCAATGTTCGAATTTCCGACCATGTTGTTGAACAGCTGCTGGATCTGCCGCTGATTATATCGGTGACCCGACTTGAATTTGATACATAGGGCTCATTAAAAAGGATAGTCTCGTACAGAGTCAAAAAACGAATTCAAAGCCGCTTAGTCCCATGAAAATCTATAAACGTCTCAGTGCCGAACATATTTTCTTAAATGTTCCTCTAAAGGACAAAGATGAAGTTATACACTTTGTGGCGGATACGTTTGCCCGAGACGGCCTGGTGACCCATGCCCGATTGCTTTATGACAGCTTAATAGAGCGGGAGAACACCATGTCCACGGGTATCGGGAACGGCATCGGTATTCCGCACGCCGTCAGCAGGGAAGCCCGTGATCCTTCAGTGCTTTTGATTCGCCTTGCCGATTCCATTGATTTTGAAGCCTTGGACAAATTGCCCGTGGATATCATTCTGGCCCTCATCGTGCCCGAGAACCAGACTCACTTACATCTTCAAATACTTGCCGGGATTTCCCGGCTTTGCAAGAGGGTTGAATTTCTGAATTTTGTCAGACAGACCCACAATGCAAACGATCTTTGGCAGGGGATCAAACGCATTGAAGAGGAAATCGCCTTTCATTAATGGTTTTAAAAACTCAAGGGGTGTCCGGTGAACCTTTTGATTGTGGTCATCAACAACGAAGAACTGCTTGATCAGCTGATTACCGGTTGGCTGGATATCGGTATCACCGGTGCAACCGTGGCGGAAACCACCGACCTGCTTCAGTTGATAAGCCATCACATTCCTATTTTCGCGGGGTTTCGGTCTCTGACCAGCGGTGGAACGATCCACAATAAAACTCTTTTTACGGCCATTGAAAACCAGGAGACTCTTGACAAGGCGGTGGCCTATCTTGAAATGATTTGTTCCCAAACCGGAAAACCTCACCAGGGGGTATATTTCATTGCCCCCATTAAAGCCTTTGGTCGACTGGGCCTGGAGATTGACCGGATTGAGCATCGAAACCATATGGAGAAAAAACTCGGGAAGCCGTTAAAGGAAAAAGTCAGAAAAGATTCCGGGTGATGGCCTTACCCCTGTTCCACCTCGCCTGCCGTTTTTAGGGCTATTTTGAATGTTATGGGCCCCACCACCTGATTGATTGTGATCACCGCCAGGACCAGGGTAGTCAAATAAACTCCGAGTTCAGGAAACCGGCGTTGTGCCAGTTGGGCCAAGCCAATGGCCACTCCCGCCTGAGTAATGTATGCCATCCAGGCAATCCGTCTGTGTCGAGAAGGGTCACGGTTAAGAATACCAGCAACCCATGTGGACCCGAAAATACCCATAGCCCGAATGATAAACAGAAATGCGGCCAACGGCCAGGTCATAAGCAGGGCATCAAGATTGAGGGACGCTCCTGCAATTGAAAAAAAAAGCACAAAAATGGGCAACGCAAAACGCTCCATGGCTTCCATGAAAATGTAGCCGTACTCGCTGAAATTTTGAACCGTAAATCCGGCACTGATACAAATCAACAAGGGTTCCAAATGCAGCGAAACGGCAAAATGGGCCTCCATGAAGTCATTAAACCAAAGGGAAGCCTTAAACACGGAGAAGGCAAAAAATAAAAGGGAAAGGGAAAGGTCGTGACCCACCTTGCCGATATACAGGGAAATACATTTTCCAAGCACGATCCCCAGGGCCAGTGACCCCGCTACCGCCAGGGTTAACCCGGTGATCATCCAGAAATCTATGGCCGTGCTGGCACCCATGATTATTTCCGACACCGTCATGGCCAAGGTAAAGAAGACGATAATCAGGACGTCCATGGCCACGGTAACGCCAAGAACGGTTGTTGTAAACATTCCGGAAGCCCGACATTCATTGATAATTGCGATGGCCGATGACGGCGATCGGGCCACTGCGATGACGCCTAAAAGACAGGCCAGTACTATGATCTGAGCGTCGGTGAGATTGGGCATTAGGTTCAAACGGCGGACCATGAAAAAGAAAGAAAAAAAGACAACGACAAATACCACGAGGGTGAGCAGAAGAATATTTACGGCAATGGCCTTGCCGCGTTTTCTGAGAAATTGCAATTGCAGGGTCCCTCCTGCGGTCAAGGCGATGAAGCTTAAGGCGAGGTCATCCACAAGCCGAAACCTGGCAACCATTTCATGGGTGAGAAACCCGGTCATATAGGGGCCGGCAAGGATTCCTACAAAGATATATCCGCTGATCAGGGGCAATCCCGAAATCCTGAGAATCTGTGCCGTCAAATAGGCGGCAAGCAATATAAAACCCAAGGAAAACGTGGTAAGGCCTGCTTTCTGCCAGTCGGAACCCATATCCATGATCTTGATCCAGAAGGCAAACCCGACCAAAATAAACAGCATGATGCCATAAATCTTCAAGTCTGGAATATATTGCTTGTACCGGCCCATTATGTGCCTTTCTTAAACAGGCGTTCGAGGAAATAATGGCTCAGAAATTCGTTATAAATTACCGCAAGGATTGCAAAACTGATGACAAACGTTGAGATTCGGGAAGGAAATGTTTGTTGAAAGTCCAGAAATATTGCCAGAGAAAGTCCTCCTTGCGCAAGAAGTCCAAAGCCCAACTGACCGGGATATTTTTGTAACTCGGGATTCAAGCGAGTCACCAAAAATCCCGCAAGAAATTTTCCCAAGGCTCTATACAGACAGTACACCAGTGCGAGCAAGACCAAGCCCATGGAGTCGAATCTTAAGTGTACGCCCAGGAAAACCATCAACAGCAAATACGTGGGTTTTTCAACCGTCATCAAGATCTGATAAATTCTTTCTTTATCCCTGGACAGATTCACGAGCCAGAATCCCACGAAAAAATTCGTAAGGAGCGGAGAAAATTTCAGCGAGGAGGCCAGACCACTGGTAAGCATTGTCATGCCGATAACCACAAGGATCAGTTCCTTTTGAAAACGACGGTGGCTAATGAAAAGGGTAAAAAGCAGAAGCAGACCGAAACTGGCGCCCAGACTGGTCAGAATTCCCGACCCGAGACCTTCCAGCCATGATCCCTCCGGGCTTGTTGACGGATTATAGAAAAAGCACAGTCCGAAAATAAGGAGGGGGATCAAGCCGTCAACGCTCGAAATGAATCTCAAGAGTTTTACCGTGTTTTGACGTTTGGCCATGCAATCCGGGGATAGAAATGCAAGCCCGCTCTGGGCGGTGCAACCGCCGGCCGCTGCAAGGGTAACGGCAACCACCATCATAAAAGAATGGGGGATATCACAGCAGATCACAAGGGTCAGATACACGCCGGTAAAAACCAGGGTGAGGGTGACCAGCCCCTCAAGAACGGCACCGAAAAAAAATTCCAGGGGGAACCGCCGGAGCTTTTTAATTTCAAATTGAAACCCGAAAAGCAATCCGATCCAGCCGAGCAAAAGCGCGGTCAGGGGCCCCAGCCCTTTTTGCGTTTCTGCATCCACGAGGTTCAGAAATTGGGGCCCGAGCAAGAACCCCAAAACAAGAAACTCGGTGCCGGTAAGATAAAATATCCGGGCAAACAGCGGCAACCGGAAATGTCGAAAGGTGAGGTGATAGCCGCTGAATGCCAGAAAGACGATGATGAGCAGGGCAAAAGTGACTTTCATGGGTCTTCTTAAAATATTTTCACCAGGAAATCCAGCCAATAGTGTTCAGGACTCTGAACTTGGGAATGTTCTCGGAATTACTCTGTTTTACCTTTGTGGTTTACAAAAGCCGTCACGGCTTCTAAAGCCTGATCTCGAGGCTTGAACCGAATCCGCGAATAAATGACCTTGCAGTCTTCAAATCCCAGACGATCCACGAGATCATTGGCCGCGGCCTCGTCTTGGCTGTGGGGTGCCTCGGATCCATGGGGAATCATTTCTTGTTTTTGGATCAATTTAATATAAATCAGACTCCGTGCCGCCAGCAAATCCGCCAGATCTTTTTTGATTGTCGAATTCAATGCGTAATACAAGGTGAGAATGTCTCCGGGTCCCATATTGCGACGCTGGCATCCGAGTTTTCGAAATACGTCATGTAAAAGATAAACCACCCGTATTTTAGAGTGCCCGTTAAGTTTTCGGCGAAGATAGCGATAAAGGGGATAATGAATATAACCGGACTCGACAAATATCTCCCGGGTCGTATCCAGGGATGCAATGGCCCGTGCCCGGAGCATGGATCTCAAGTTGGAACGTTCGGCGTCGGCTTTGGCAAACCCTTTCACGGATGCAATTAGGTTGCTGAAATCGGTTTGGATACTGCGACGGTAATAGGTGATCAATGCGC
>CAZDAB010000180.1:0-6542 GCA_964502855.1 uncultured Desulfobacteraceae bacterium
GATTTTTCCGTAAATGGCTTTGAGCAGGCCGACAAACTCGGCGCTGAAATTCACAATTTTCTCGACTTAGGTTCTCGTCCTTCCTTTAATCTGCTTAACGTACTCGAAAATAAACTCCGTTTCAAAATCCTTCATTTGTCTTTGAAGACAGGTGTCTCCGGCGCCAGTGTTGTGGATAACACTATGGGGGTTGGCATACTCATTAACATCAATGATGCGCCATGGAGAAGAAATTTTGATCTGGCACATGAGTTGTTTCATATTATAACCTGGAATGTTTTCTCTCCTGAAGAAATTGGTAATGGTACAACAAAAACCAAGCCGGAACAATACGCAGACATTTTCGCTTCATGTCTGCTCTTACCCGAAGCGCATCTCCTCGATACACTCAAAGAAACAGTTACCGATAATGAAATCAGAGTTATTGATATTATTGAACTGGCCAAGGAGTTCGGTGTCTCAACGGAAGCCGTCTTTTGGCGACTTGTCAACCTGAAAGAACTTAAGAAATCCCAAGTGCAGAGAGTCCTGGATAACCCTAAATTTCGCGATCTTGATCGCAATATGCGTCGAAGTTTGTATAGCAAAGACAGGCCGTCCAGGTTTCCTTCAAGGTTTATATCTCTTGCATGCAGATGCTTGATGGAAGGCAAGATTTCAAGAGGCATTTTTGCAGAATATCTGGAAATAGATCGGTCTGAAATAGACGACTATCTGGAAGCTGCAGGATTTGTGGAAGGAAACTATGCGAAGATCGCTGCTGCTTGACGCCGATGTTGTCATTGATCTCCATACTCTTGGTTTGTTCGGAAAAATAAGCAACGCCTATGATATTTGTCTAACCCGGGATGTTTTCGTTGAGGCAAAATACTACAAGAAGGACGGGATAAAAATTGAGATTGACATTAAACATGTTGTAATAATTGAAAATATTAATATAGAAAGTTTGAGAGAAGTTCGAAGGGAAGCAAAAGAGGCAAGATTGGGAATAGACCCTGGAGAGAGCACCTCAATAGCTTATTTAATCCAGACCCATGAAAAAATAACCTTTTGTTCCTGCGATCGGGCAGCCATTAAACTCATTTCCTATATGGAACTTGAGCAAAAAGCAATCAGCCTGGAAAAGGCCCTTCGATCCGCTGGATATCATAGCAAAAACCTGTATCCGAGACATTTTGAGAAGACCTTCAAGGCAGCCGTTAAAGAAGGAAAGACACTAAGAGTTCAATTTAAAAATCTTTTATAGTGGTTCCTTAGAAACATCATTTTACGGTATGAATAATCCAGGGAGAAAACCATTTCAGGCTGGCAATAAAAGAGACGACAATGGATTTATCAAGAAAAGTTTGGAAGGAAAAAAGATAGTTAGTTTTGTACGTTGTTCGGCGCAAGCGTCGCGTTGGCGATTTCTGGTTTAGGGAATTTTGGAGTTGTGGCTAAGGAGTTTAGAGAATGAAGATAGACAAAATAGGTGAGTGGTCAGAGATTAAACTAGAAATCATCAAGGAATACGCTCATGCTTTTACAACTATAATGAAAAACCAATCTTGGTGCCAAGGATATGCTTATATCGATGCTTTTTCTGGGCTTGGCGTGCATATCTCAAGGAAAACCGGTGAGTTTGTCAAAGGTTCCCCATTGAATGCCCTCGAGATTGAAAATCCCTTCACTGAGTATCATTACATTGATATTGATAAAGAAAAAGCAAAAGTTCTTAGCAGGCTGACTCGTGACATTCCAAACATAAAGATATATGAAGGGGATAGTAATGAAATATTGAGGAAAAATATGTTGCCGTTATTCACATATGAGACCAGAAAGAGGGCTCTATGTATTTTAGATCCTTATGGTTTGCATCTCCACTGGGAAACAATTGTGGGGGTAGCCAAATTAAAAACCATAGAAATTTTTTTGAACTTTCCTCTGATGGATATGAATCGAAATGTGTTACACAAGGATCTGTTATCAGCGGATCCTGAGCAAATCGAACGAATGGACAGATTCTGTGGCAGTAATGAATGGCGGGAAATTTTGTATGAAGAAGATAAGCAGATGAGCCTTTTTGGAGATACATACAAAGTCAAGGTGGTTAACAGTAATATTACGCTTGGAGCCTGGTTCAAAAAGGAAAGGTTGGAGAAAGCCGCTGGATTTAAGTTTGTGCCCGAGCCTGTGCTTATGAGAAACAGTAAAGGTGGCCCTTTATTCTTTCTATTTTTTGCCTCCCACAATGAGACAGGCAAAAAAATAGTCAATGAAATTTTTAATAAATACAGGGGATACCTGTGATGTTAATATTTAACAAATGTACGAATGAAAGAATTGAAGTCGGAAATCAAATTAATGAAGAAGGTCTGGCCTACTCTCAAGAGGAGGAGCACAAGCCGCTTGTAACTGAATTGTGGGCAACCCGAAATTTAAGCAACAAAATCAGGGTGAAAAACTTAGCCAAACGTTCCGGGTTACCGTTGATTTGGGTTGATAAAGTTCCGGGCTCCAATAGTAAAAAGGGTATGGAAAAGCTAAATGCTGAAAGAGGTGTCCTGTTATTAAGAGATAGATCAAGTCGTTTTATTGAACAGTTTCAGCATCCTATTGGACGATGCGCAAAATTTTATAAGCTTACAGCTTACAACAATTGTAATTTCTGGTGCGAATATTGTTATCTTTATTTAACTTTCCGAACACAACCCATCTCCACTCACTTTGTAAATTATGAGAAGATGTATGCTGAAATTGAAAGATTTGACAGAGCGCGCATACCAAAATCCTTAAAAATTTTAAATCTTGGTGAGTTGGGTGATCCTCTGGCTGTGGATTACATTACCGGCTTTGCAAAACAAATC
This sequence comes from uncultured Desulfobacteraceae bacterium, assembly GCA_964502855.1. Taxonomy (GTDB): domain Bacteria; phylum Desulfobacterota; class Desulfobacteria; order Desulfobacterales; family UBA11574; genus S5133MH16. The sequence continues at coordinate 2,847 of CAZDAB010000180.1, forward strand.
ATTCCGTTTATGCCGGAACGTGCTCCAGGGACACGATTGCTTTTTCTCACCAAAAGCGATTGCGTTGACGATATTCTCAAGCTCAATCACGGCGAGCAATCGATTATTTCATTTAGTGTAAATACTGAAAAGGTGTTTCAAGAATTAGAACATAGGACAGCCTCTCCCGAATCCCGTCTGGCGGCGGCAGAAAAAGTCCAGAAGGAAGGATATGAAGTGCGATTGCGAATTGATCCGGTTATTTTCTATTCTACCTGGGAAAAGGATTACATAGAACTGGTTGATAAGATATTTCAATTTGTTCGCCCTACACGGATAACCATAGGTGAATATAGACCCTCCAGCGGACTTGCCAGTCATATCGGTTTGCGGTTCCCCGATTCTCCATTATTGCATATTAATAAAAGCTTAGTCCGGGAAGGAGGGAAGCTCAGGTATCCTGAGGATCAAAGGGTTAGGATGTTCAGGACAATTGTTGGAAAAATAAGGAAAAATGATTCCACAGTTGAAATTTCTTTGTGCAAAGAACACCCTTCAATCTGGAAGGCTGTCGGTTTGAGTGTAAAGAGATTAATATGTAATTGTGTTAACTGAATGGCGAGATGGCAACTTTAGATGTTCTTCGCAAGGAATTTATTGCTGATTGTCAAGCGAGTAGGTGTTACTCTATCGGGAAAAGTATTTGGAGAAAAAATTCTATTTAAATTTGTGCACTTTCTGCACAGGCGGGCTGGTAGTGTCCTTTGTCCAAAATTTTATTTCAAAGCTGAATCCAGAAATTCTTTGCTATCCAGATCAGTTAATTGTATCTAAAAAGAACCGGCCAGATAAAGGAAAACATTCGGAGATTACCGCTTGAAACCGTCTGAACTTTCAGAATTACATTTCATCACATCCATGGAGAATGTGATATCCATAGAAAAGCGGGGTATACTTTGTTATCAAAAGGCAAAACAATACAGCCATGTTTCAATTGCTATGCAGCAAATTCAAACTTTGCGGAGCAAAAAAGTCGTCCCAAACGGCCTCCCGCTGCATAAATATGCCAATCTTTATATTTGTGCTCGAAATCCAATGCTTTATAAGCGAAAAGGGGAACATTTAGACATCTGCGTTCTTCGCATAAGCAGCGATGTTCTGGATTTGCCGAATGTTGTTATTGCTGACGGTAATGCAGCAAGTGATTATACTGCGTTTGGGCCTTCCCCTGCTGGACTAACAAAAATTGACAAGGATATGGTGTTTGCTGAGTTTTGGACTGATCCCAATCAAATAGTGGAATAGCAAAAGAAAAGTGCCAAATGCGCTGAAGTGCTCGTACCTGATAAAATTGAAACACAATATATAATGGGCGCATATGTGTCATGCAAACAGGCTGAGCAAAAATTATTAGCAACAGGTTCTCAATTGCCAATCACAATTGATTCTCATTTGTTCTTTAGAAGTTAAGGGAGAATTTCCATGGTTAAAGTACTCATTGGTGATTTATTCGAGTCCCGTGTTCAAACACTTGTCAATACGGTTAACTGTGTGGGTATCATGGGCAAAGGCATAGCACTTGAGTTTAAGAAGCGGTTTCCGGATATGTTCAGAGACTATGTGAAACGCTGTAATAGTGGGGGTGTTAGACTTGGCTGCCCTTATCTATACAAACCCATAGTGGGACAATGTATATTAAATTTTCCCACAAAAGACCATTGGCGATCTGTAACGAGTCTGCAGGATATTATTAACGGGCTTGAATACTTACTGCGGTATTACAAAAAGTGGGGAATTAAATCTATAGCCGTTCCACCTTTAGGATGTGGTTATGGTCAATTGGAGTGGCGGATTGTAGGCCCTTCACTATACAGGTATTTGAAACGTTTGGAAATACCGGTCGAGCTTTATGCTCCGCATGGAACCTCGCATGAAGAACTGCAGCCTGAATTTTTGCAACAGGATATGCAATATTCAAATATCTCGCAAAGAGAGCCGAGCTCTCAACGGATAAGACCGGCCTGGGTTGCTTTAGTCGATATTATAAAGCGACTTGAAGATCAGCCGTTTCATTGGCCGGTTGGACGAACAATTTTCCAAAAAATTGCTTACGTGGCAACTGAAGAAGGTTTGCCCACAGGATTGGAGTATCAGAAAAGCAGTTATGGCCCATTTTCAAAAGACCTGAAAAACCTGATCGTCAAGTTACTCAACAACGGTTTGATTCAAGAAGAACGGCTGGGGCGCATGTTTAAAGTAAGCGTTGGGCCTACTTTTGCGGACGCCCGGAAAGAATATGCGGAAAAACTTCAACAGTGGGACCACCTCCTTGAAAAAACCACAGATCTGTTTATGCGCATGAAAACAAATCAGGCAGAGCTTGTTGCTACGGTGCTGTTTACCTATAAGTCCCTTGAACGCAAAGGCAAAAATAAATATTCTGAACTCGATGTTGTAAATGCAGTGTTACAATGGAAAAAACTTAGAAGGCCGAAACTTGACGAAAGCGAAATTGCATTGACTGTTCGTAATCTTGCAGCGTTGGACTGGATTCATCCCAAAGCCAGTCCGGACTTGCCTCTGCCCAAGGAAGCATTATTTGATATCTGATGGAACTCGCCCTTAGCTTAAACCATATATGTTTTTAATGATTAAATTTTTAGATGGTTAGACGCCATTTGATCTTGTTACTTGTAATTACACCAAGAACCTAAACCCCAAAAAGGTGAATCGGATGGCAAGGAAGAAAAAAACCGGTAAAAAATCGATTGAGCAGTATGATCACAAGGGGAAAAAGCGGGTCAATAATCCGCCGGTCGGTCTGGTGACGCCGGATACGGACAAAGAGGCCGGCAAAAAAACCTATGCCTATGATCCGCATATCGATCCGAGCCTGCAATGGTCCGGCAAAGCCGAGCATACGTCGTTTGAAGTTCCTACCGTATCCCTTCATGTGCATGAGCGCATCGATCCCCGAACGATCATCGAGGCAGTTCGTAAACAAAACGAGCAAAAGCAGGAACAGCTTTCCCTGTTTGCCACGCCTGAAGAAAATCCACCGCTAAGAGAAGCCATCGAGTTTTACAAGCACAAACATAACTGGTCAAATCGTCTTACTGCCGGTGACAGCCTGCTGGTGATGAATTCCCTTCTGGAAAAGGAAGGAATGGCCGGAAAGGTCCAAATGATCTACATTGATCCGCCCTACGGCATCAAGTACGGCTCCAATTTCCAGCCGTTTGTGAACAAACGGGATGTCAAAGACGGCAAGGACGAGGATCTAACCGCCGAACCGGAGATGATCAAGGCTTTTCGGGACACCTGGGAGCTGGGGATTCATTCCTATTTGACCTATCTGCGGGATCGGCTTCTGATGTCCAGAGAACTGTTGACCGAAAGCGGCAGTATTTTTGTGCAGATTTCAGATGAAAATGTGCATTTGATAAGAAGCCTAATGGATGAGGTTTTTGGGGTGGGGAATTTTGTGAGCTTAATATATTTCAGTACTACGGGCGGTTTTTCTACAACGGCTATCAGCCGGGTTGGAGATTATCTTGTCTGGTATGGAAAAGATATAAAAAAGCTTAAGTATCGGTAGCTTTATCAAGATAAGGAGCCTGGTGAAAAGGGTGCGTCAAAATATAATTTAGTTCAATTGATAAATGGTAAAAGAAGGAGACTTACAACTGCTGAAAAAGCAAATACAGAGTTACTGCC